>JAHXHF010000383.1 GCA_025656895.1 gamma proteobacterium symbiont of Bathyaustriella thionipta | reverse complement strand
GGCCAAAAATGCAGGCAATTGACTGAATTCGACGGCGGGCGGGGTCATAGCCCCTCGAAAATAGCGAGTTTTCTGCCGGACACTATGTACTGCTGGGGCTTACCCTGTTTTTGATCGGTCTGGAAGAATCCCTGTTTCCTTTAGGCCGCTTGATGGCGGAACAACTTACCCATATTGATCAGGCAGGAGAGCAACTGCTTCAACTGGGGCAAAGCATAGACTGGACTGCTTTCGCCTGGGTGTATGCTTTTGCCTTCGCCATCGGCTTCAGCACCACCATTGCCGAACCTTCACTCATCGCTGTAGCCATAAAAGCCAATGAAGTATCGGGTGGCGCTATTCGTACCAATGGCCTGCGTATTGCTGTGGCATTAGGTGTGGCCGTAGGGATTGCCCTGGGCAGCTATCGCATTGTTATGGGCTATCCATTGCATTATTTCATTATCGCTGGCTATATTGTGGTACTCATACAAACACTGTACTCACCGCGCATGATCGTGCCTTTGGCTTACGATTCCGGCGGTGTTACCACCTCCACCGTTACCGTACCGCTGGTGGCCGCATTAGGACTGGGGCTGGCCGAAAATGTACCCGGTCGCAGCCAACTGATTGATGGTTTCGGCCTGATTGCTTTTGCCAGCCTGTTCCCCATCATGTCGGTGCTGGCCTATGCACAACTGTCTGTCTGGCGTGACCGCAAACAAAACAAATCAAAATCCGAGTAAACAGGAGTCCGCATTATGCATTTCAAACTTATCATTGCCCTGGTTGAAGACAATAAAACCCGTGCTGTCATGGAGGCCGCCAGAAAGGCGGGGGCTACCGGAGCTACCATTTTGCCCAGTGCACGCGGTGAAGGCATGGAAAAAGCCAAAACCTTTATGGGGCTTACCCTGGAAACACAACGTGACATGCTGATGTTTCTGGTGGAAGAACATTCCAGTCGGCAAATTCTGGAAACCATTGGTGAAGTAGGCATGTTTGATGAATGTACCGGTTGCGGCATTGCTTTCCAGATTGATGTAGAAGATGCTGTAGGGGTGGCCCATCAGGTTGCCAGTCTGGTCGAAAAAGTAGAAGAGGAAATCTAATGAGCAACAACAAGCTGTACCGTGTTAAAGATGTCATGAAAACCGATTTTGATCTGGTTGACGGCAAAGAAACTGTCTGTGATGCCTTACGTAAAATGAAACACACCGACACCCATGCCCTGATTGTAGATAAGCGCCATGCTGATGATGAATACGGCATTGTATTACTGGCTGATATTGCCAAAAAAGTTATTGCCAAAAGCCTTTCGCCGGAACGTACCAATGTGTATGAAGTGATGTCCAAACCGGTATTATGTGTATCCGCCCGTATGGATATTCGTTACTGCGCACGGCTGTTTGAACGCTTCGGACTGACACGCGCTCCGGCCGTTGAAAATGATGAGATTGTCGGCATCGTCAGCTATAACGATATGGTTTTGAAGAAACTGGAAGACAGCGGTGAACTGTGAGTCCGTTCAGTCCCTGGCCGAAGAGGTATGGTCAGCCAGCTTCGAACAGGCTGCACTCATCAACGCGCAACTCATTGCAGAATTTCAGGCTGCCATCAGTCAGCCGGATAGCCGAAAAAGTCATTTTTTTAACGGCCGTTATGAAAACCTGTATATTCAAGAACAACATCTACCATCCTTAAAACCGCTCAGAAAGTGGTTGATGCTGCAGGCGGGAAAAATCACCGGACAAGCGGAAGATCAGCTTAAATACGGTTTCTGGTTCAACCGCATGGCAGCCGGCCACAGCACAACCCGGCATGATCACCTGGATGATGACGAGCAGTTGTCAGCCGTTTATTATCTCAAGGTACCGCAAGACAGTGGCAACCTGCTTTTATACACAGACAAAACACCCCTGAGTATCACACCAGAAACCGGACTCTGTGTTTTGTTCAAACCGCATATAGAGCATGAAGTAGGCATAAACAATAGTACCGAGGAACGTTTATCCATTGCGTTCAACTTTGGCTACAAAACATGATGTCTAGCACTACCGTCACCACCAACTGAAATAATATTCTGTTTTGCGTTAAAATAATCCTGAGTCCATATCTTCAGGGCAGAGACAGAGTGTATGAACCTGTTTTCACAGTGGAAGTAACAAACCCTGGCTTCACCCATCGGTTAAGCGGGCATTTTTTAAACCGCTGTGGAATCAAGAGCCTGCGCACTGTACCGTCATGAAGGTAGGGATTCAGGATGATGTCATCATTAACCTTTAAGCATTGACCAGCCCCCATGAGCCAGGCACTAAAAAAAAGCATAGCCCGCCAACGCAGCATTCTGTATAACATGCTGCTGGATCCGCTGCCCCGGCAGGCCGACCAGCTGGCCGCCGTATGGCCGCACAAGGAATCGCTGGATCGCACTCTGGTGAACGCCCTGCCCACTATACCCTGGGCGAAATATCTGTATGTACTGGATATGAATGCGCGCCAAATCAGCGACAACATAAGCACCGAGGGCCAGCTTCCCCAGGACTTTGGCCGGGATCGTTCCGCTCGCCCCTATATACAGGA
Source organism: gamma proteobacterium symbiont of Bathyaustriella thionipta (assembly GCA_025656895.1). Taxonomy (GTDB): domain Bacteria; phylum Pseudomonadota; class Gammaproteobacteria; order Chromatiales; family Chromatiaceae; genus JAHXHF01. The sequence continues at coordinate 2,783 of JAHXHF010000383.1, read as the reverse complement.
AGTAACGGATGAGCCTTTGTTGTTATCCCATGCTTTTCTGAGCGAACGTGCAAACCGCCCATCGGTCACGGCTTTACAGAAAATAATGGCTGCAGATGGCCAACAGCTGGGCTTTCTGGGGGTGGATTTCGACCTGCGCGAGTTGCCTCTGACGCGCGAACTGTACGAAGAAACCAGCGAATGGCAGCAAATCAAAGGGGATCCGGCCATACGTGGCAGCCTGTTCACACAAACTCGTTTTGAAAGTAATCTGGACAAGAATATTGATCTTGTACTGCCGATTGTGACTGAATTACTGGTCGATCACGGTGTTTTCCATGCCAAGATTCATTTTTCCAGCAGCCGTCTGACCTTATGGCATATTGATGACCCTTTTCGCTATCGACTGGTCAATTACGAAGCCATGACCGATCCGGAAATCTGTCTGGCTTATCCCATGCGCAATTTCCCCAGCAAGTCACTGGTGCCACCGCAGCGCATCCCGGAAATACTGGCTACTTTTCGTCATTTGCGCTTTGCTGATTCCACCATTTATCTGCGCGCCGGCTCCATCAATCTGTTCAACGGTATTATCGGTCTGAACTTTTCCTGTGATGGCTCACACTACATTCCGGTGCATGATTTTCTGGCCCGTGACTCGGCCTTTTGGCGCGGCCTGGGCGGAGATGAATAAAATGCTACAGAGGCTAAACTACCCGCATGTCTGAACTGCAAAGAAAAATGGCCGAACACGGCTTTGAATCGAATGATGACTACGAATACCCAGTACAGGTTATGCTGCAGCAGAATGCCGACCGGATTCGCTGCCTGATGGTTGAAGGCCCCTCTGAGCGACGCAAAACCGCTTTTGCCAACGCGCTGGCCAATGCGCTGGATTTTCCCAAAATCCTGTATCACGATTTTACCCAGCAACACCCGCCGCAGCCCGAAATGACGCTACCCCCCAGCCAGGATGAGTTAGGGCGCAGCGAAACCCCGGTGGAAGCCATTGACCAGGTCATCAGTGAAGCCTGTGCTTTCAGTGAGGGCACAGACACCATCCTGATACTGGATCAATTACAGGCAGCTGATTTCCGCGAACATCTGCGCCTGTATCATTTTCTGCAAAATGCCCAGTGGAGTTATCGTGATGCCTGCTACTATGCCAACCCGCAATATCTGGTCGTGGTGCTGATTTCAGAAGAACCACTGTTCCACTCATTACAGAAATGCAGTTTTCGTGTGTGGGTCAGTGCCACTTCGGAAAACATGCCGTTATTCAAGCCGCAGGACTTTGGCCTGCAAGACGACGCCGCCCCCATGATGGCACAACTGGCAAGTCTGTTTGAGGCACTTGGCAGCACTCCCACACGCAGTGAATATGCACACATTCTGCATGATATTCATCAACATGCCCGCACCGTCCGTGCTTTATGCCATTCATTGTACGGATGGACGGAAGGCATCGCTCACGAACACCTGATATCGAAAAAAATTCAGCCTGAACTGCGTAAAACCATGCAGGCCATCGAAGAATATTTAAGTGAAGATGCTATAGAGATTGGCGAAATCCCCCTGCCAAAATAAGATTTTTCGAGTTTGAAAAAGCATTATAATGCCGCAAAATCAATCACCATCCAGCGAGCTGTCCCATGAGCATGCAACAAACCATACAGAATAAATTACAGCAGGCCTTACAACCCCTGCATCTGGAAGTCATCAACGAAAGCCACATGCACAACGTACCCCCGGACAGTGAATCCCATTTCAAACTGGTGGTGGTTACCGAACGATTTGAAAATAAAACACTCATCAAACGGCATCGCACCATCAACGCCCTGTTGCAGGATGAACTGAATGCCGGTATCCATGCCCTTAGCATGTACACCATGACGCCACAGGAATGGTTCAATAAAGGCGGCGAAATCCCTCAATCCCCGCCCTGCCTGGGTGGTGGAAAAACAGAGGCCTCCTCATGATTAAAGCAGTTCGCTGGATACTGGGAAAACTGATACTGGCCTATGAATGGGCTTTTAAACCTCGCAAAGGCCCGCAACGCAGTGAGCAGGAGCAACAGCGGGTAGCGCGTGAAACCGCCGGCCTGTCACTCTACCAGCTACCGGCCTGCCCTTTTTGTGTCAAGGTTCGCTTTACCGAAAGCCGACTGGGGCTGGATATTGAAAAGCGCAATGTAAAAAGTAATCCTCAATATATGGAGGAACTGGTGCAACAGGGTGGTGTGTATAAAGTACCCTGCCTGCGCATTCCCCGCGAAGGAGAAGAAGACCGCTGGTTGTATGAATCCAGCGATATTGTTGACTATCTGAAACGTCACTATTCAATAAGCAGTCAAACCAATCCGTAAAGATTCAGACCGCCGGTGAAGGCAGTAGGATCCAGTCATTACAGGTGAGTTGAGAACAACGACCAATATCCTGTTGATTCACGGCCAGGTTTTTTCAGTAAAGCCGCCCCCGGCCGCCGAATGAGGATGCATCAGGTTATCCAGTACGCGATCGATCACTTCAGCTGAAACCGGCTTGGCAACAATACTATCCATACCGGCTGAACGTGCCGATTCGGCCACACTGGCGTTGTAGTGTGCGCTCAGCCCGATTACCGGAATATGCTCTCTCTGCGGCATTTCCCGTAAATGGGTAACAAAAGTCAGACCATCCATTTCCGGCAGCCTTATATCAATCAGCAGCAGATTAAAAGTAAGCGCCAAAGAATCAGCCCTCTTAACCCCATTTCAGAATAATACTTCCTTCATGTTCCAGGGAAGCAATGCCTCGACCTTTTCT
>JAHXHF010000036.1 GCA_025656895.1 gamma proteobacterium symbiont of Bathyaustriella thionipta | reverse complement strand
GGGAGTCAAAACAAAACGTCTAAAAGCAGGCTGGGATAATGACTATTTGCTGCGGGTAATCAATGGATGAATTTAAGTCCGATTGCCCTAAGTCGGGAGAATAGTGAGAAATCAAATGAGTCAAAAACGGCTATGATAGCCTCTGTAATCGGGCAGATCAAAAAAAACGATCAATTTACACTTGGTAAATAAGCATTTTTGAATGCGAATGCAGCAGATTCAATACCTGCCGGAATCATTCACCAGTTTGTTCATGCATGCGCGGGCTTACGCAATGTCCCCATTTTGGGAAGCAATAACCAGATAGGGCTTTTCAGGTTTTGCGGAATGCTTTTCGATATTTCGATTTTGTTCTTTCCAGAGCAGGTCATCCGGTTGCGCGCTCAGCGGCCTGTATTCGAGATCACTTTGCTGCAACAGTCTGATGATTTCAGCCGCATCCATACGCACACAGGCCTCGGCTATTTGCTGCATACGGATTTCAATCTCGTCTCCTGGAATACATTTTTCGCGCGCCCGCATGATTCGGGGGTGTTCAGTGCCGGAGATATCCGCGCCGACCAGTAATTCTTCAAACAGTTTTTCCCCGGGGCGCAAACCTGTGTAAGCAATCTCGATATCTCCATCCGGGTGATTCTGATCCAGTACTGTATATCCGTACAGATGGATCATTCGGCGAGCTAAATCGGCAATTTTGACCGGCTCCCCCATATCCAGCACAAACACATCGCCACCGCTACCTAAGGATCCGGCTTGAATAACCAGCTGAACAGCTTCCTCGACGGTCATAAAATATCGGGTGACTTCAGGATGGGTAACCGTCACCGGCCCTCTTTTTTCGATTTGAGAACGAAATTTGGGCACTACGGATCCGGATGACCCCAGCACATTACCAAAACGCACCATGGTGAAAATCGTTCCAGTAGCGGTTTGCGCCAAACCCTGCAGAACCAGTTCGGCAAAACGCTTGCTGGCTCCCATCACATTGGTGGGGCGTACCGCTTTATCGGTAGATATCAGTACAAAATTCTCGACCTGAGCGGAAATAGCTGCCAGCGCAGTATGATAGGTACCCAGTAGATTATTGTGAATACCCGCCACAACATTTTCTTCCACAATAGGTACATGCTTGTAGGCAGCCGCATGATAAACCGTGTTCACTTTCCAGCTATCGAACAGGGTCTGCATTAGTTTCCGGTCTTCAACACTACCCAGGAATGCCTGGATATCGACCTCTATGGATTGTGTTTCACAGATGCCCCGCAAGTTATGCTCAATACGATACAAGGCATATTCGGAAAGTTCGAACAAAATCAGCCTACCCGGCTTAAGCTGCAATATCTGGCGGCACAATTCTGAACCAATGGACCCCCCTGCCCCGGTCACCATCACGGTCTTATCAAAAATACAGCTGGATAGCAGGGTCTTTACCGGCGGCACTACATCGCGCCCCAGCAGGTCCTCGATATCAATTTCTCTCAGTTCGGATATAGAAGCACGGCCACTGACAATTTCATCAATACCGGGGACGGTTTTAACATGCACCGGATAGGGCTCAAGCAGCGAAATAATCTCGTTGCGCCGTTGCGGGTGCAGGGATGGTATAGCCAGAAATAACTCACTGGCACGTGTTTCCTGAATCATTTGTTCCACGTGTTTGGGGCGGTAAACCCACAGACCGTCAATAACACGGTTGGCAATACTGCGGTCATCGTCAATAAAGGCTACCGGGATTTTGTCCATACTGTTACGCAATGCAGCCAGTAGCTGCCGGCCGGCGTGCCCGGCTCCATAGATGGCAACACGGGCCATCTTGCCGGATACCACCCCGTCACCCAGCGGATCGGCCAGCATGGAAGAGAAATTATGCAATAAATAGCGGCGGATCAGGACACGGACTCCGCCGGTCAGAATAAACAGGGTAACCCAGTAATTGAGTACAAAGCTGCGCGGTACTATTTGAGCCGGTTGATACCAATAAACAATCAGCGCAAGCAGCAGAGAAGACAAAACCGTTGCCTTGAGTATGGCTATCACCGCTGCATGACCAAAATATCTCAATACAGCACGATATAAACCCAGGCGAATAAAAACAGGCAGCGTAATTAAAGGCGCACAAATATACAGCCAGGTATAATCATGCCACGGATTATGCATGCCGGAGGTTCCCAATCGGAGTACGAAGCCTATCCACACCGACAACCAGATCAACTGCACATCCAGCAGCAGCATGATAATGCGTTTGCTTCGTTTCGGTAATGAGAGCAGCTTGCGCCTGAATGTCAGCATTCAGAAAACCCCATAATATTGATCAATGAACCAGCCAAGCAGCAGAAACAGCAGTACGCAAAAAACCAGCCCGGCGGCTACCCAGGCCGGATTCAGCAACAACAGAATAGCTGCAGATCCACAAGCAAGCATCAGTACATATTCAAGCAAGACCGTGTTTCTGTGTCCCCAGCCTTTTTGTACCAGACGCTGGTAATAATGACTACGATGCGCCTGCCAGATTTTTTCGCCCCGCAGTAATCTTCTTGCTATTGTAACACTTGCATCAGCAATGAAAGGCGCGAAAACCATCAAAGGCAGCCACCAGGGGAAAAATGCCTGATTAATCCCCCATAATCCCAAAGCCGATGCCAGCAATCCGAGCGTGGTCGAACCACTGTCCCCCATAAAAATTCGGGCTGGCGGATAATTGAACAACAAAAATCCCAGGTTAGCCGAGCCTATAATCCAGCAAACAAGCGCAAAGTCCTCCTGACCCGCAATCCAGCCTGCCCACCCCATAAAACCGAACCCGCTTATGCTCATGCCAGCAGCAAAACCATCCATACCATCCATGAAGTTATATAGATTGATCATCCACAGCAGTGCAAAGCCGCTTAGTAGCAAGCTTAGGCCATTGAAAGTAACCGCAACCTGATCCATCAGCAGGCCGATTACCAGCATAATCTGAATGGCAAAACGCAGGGCGGCGGACAGGTTATGCCGGTCATCCATTAGAGAAACCGCCCCTAACAACAAAGTTGCCAGTGGAATGGATAATGGCAGGCTGTTATTGCCAAATACAATCTGCATCCCCCAGGCGATAAAAATCGCCGTCAGAATAGCTATACCGCCAGTGCGCGCTATGGCTTGCTGGTGTAAAGAGCGCTCGTTAGGGTAATCCAGTATGTGTAAAGGACTTTTGTCTGACAACAATCCGGCACAAACAGCTGCAGAAACAAAAAAAGCCAGTAACAGTAAAAGCCCGGAGAAAAGGGTCATTGCACAACCTCAGCAAAAAAACTTGTGACAAAAAATTTCAGGAAAGCCTGCTGAAAGTGCCCTGTTGCAGGAATAGACAAACTTTTTCAGCCACTTGTGAGGAAAATAATAGCCCCATATGATTAACCGGCAGAACAATTCTTTCATGGGCACCGGCAACAGCCACTTCAGCAACACGGACTGTTCCATCGTGAGGAGCCTGCAACTGTGAAAGAAATTGCCCCATACCCGGCCCCCGGCTTCCCGCAATTAACCCCAGAGGCTGCTTGCCCCGCCAGGCCTGTGTTTTTTGCAACAGCCCCTGTTCAATACTTCGTCCCAGTAAAGGGCGTAATATTCGCTGACGTTGCAGGGAGCGCGCCACCTCGCTTCCTTGTGCAGGAGTTCCCAATAATACCAGCCTTCCCGGTTTCTGCTCGGGGTATAATTCAAACAGGCGTAACAATACAATGCCGCCCAGGCTATGTGCCACAAAATTAATGCGTGCTGTTTCAATACGTTGCAGAAAGGTTTGCAAGCGTTGCGCATTTTGCGTGGGTGAATGAGTCAGACTGGGGTAATGAAAACGCCTGCAAGGAAAACCGCAATGCTCCAGCCGACGTTTAAGCAGGCTCATATCATAACCATTCATCCAGATACCATGAATAAGGACTGTCAGTTGTTCAGATTCAGAAACCATGCTTGCGCCTTGTTGCTCCCTGTGTAACCATTTCGGGTTTATTATTGCCTGTAGCTCTATATAGTATGACTCATTCAAGCGCCCCGACTCCCAGCGAAATCAATTTGCACAAAAAATCACGTATTCTGTCCCTGCATTTTACAGACGGCCAGCAATTTGACCTGCCGGCTGAATATCTGCGGGTTTTCTCGCGGGCCGCCGAGGTACGCACCCAACAGCAACCCGATGTGGGCAAAGAGAATGTCAATATTGATGCCATTGAAGCCCAGGGTCAGTACGGTATTCGCATCAAATTTGATGATGGCCACGATACCGGTATCTATTCATGGGAAAGCCTCTACGAACTGGGTAAAAATCAGCAGCAGAACTGGCAGCAATACCTGCAGAAACTAAAAGACAGAGGCTATGCAAGGGGCTCGGAAATAGCCGGAGTACAACCGGCAGAGAAACACATACAGCTATTGTATTTTGCCTGGATGGCGCAGCAATTCGGCAAGGAATCTGAACCGCTGACCCTGCCGGAAAAAGTGATTGATGTTGACAGTTTTCTGGACTGGCTGCGTCATTACCACCATCGGGACAAAGCCTATTTACTACAGGAAGATATGGTACGGGTAACCGTAAACAAACAGTTTGTAAAGCCATTTACACGTATTGATGAAGGCGATGAAATCGCCCTGGTGCCCACATCACCCGTGGCACCTGCTCCGCCCAAGCAATAATGACTATTTAATCAATGAGTTAGAAAGCTATCCTAATAATTTATCTCGGTATGATACTCACGGGTATCCGAGGAAATCCGTTTAATCGTACCACTATGTGCTTTGAAATCACCCTTCTTTTGATCTGAAAAATACAGTTTCAGGGTTTCTTCAATCACCGGAAAAGCCAGCTCATTCCAGGGGATTTCATTTTCACTGAATAAAGCCACTTGCAGACTTTCACTGCCCGCGCTGAAACCGGGTTGCGCCAATGTAGCCCGGAACAACAGATAAACCTGACTGATGTGCGGCAGATTAAAACAACTGTAAAGTTCTCCCACACTGGTTTCGGCGCCGGCTTCCTCCATGGTCTCGCGGGCCGCCCCCTGCTGAGCCGTTTCATTGTTCTCCATAAACCCGGCCGGTAAAGTCCATAGCCCGTAGCGTGGTTCAATCGCCCGCTTGCAAAGCAGAATTTTATCTTCCGCTTCCACGATACATCCCGTCACAATGTTCGGATTCTGATAATGAATCGTACTGCAGGACGGACACACAAAGCGTGGCCGGTTATCACCTTCCGGCACCATTAAACGGACCGGTTCTCCACAATCACTGCAATAGCGCATACAGGCATCCTTGTTATTGTAAAATCTTAACAGCAGATTGTACCCCGATTAAAATTAGCTGTCGGGATAGAGATTTCTAAATA
>JAHXHF010000082.1 GCA_025656895.1 gamma proteobacterium symbiont of Bathyaustriella thionipta | reverse complement strand
ATACAGGCATTATAATCTTTAGTCCACTGAACAGTATATAGATTATTGTTTTTCTTAGGGTTTAATCGTTTTCGTTCAAACACTAATTATTGAGCGCAGTTCGCCGCGTTATCTAAAACGCGCGGCTGAATGGCTGGATATAGCGCTGCAAGCCGGTATAGGCTTTTTCGTGACCGCATTGGGTGACCCCCGCTGGGTGGTTGACAAGGTAAAGGCGGCGGGTGGTCTGGTTTACCATGATGTTACCTGCCGCCGGTTTGCGCAGAAAGCCAGTGACGCGGGCGTGGATGGCTTTATCTGTGTGAATAACCGGGCCGGTGGACATGCGGGAAATTTATCCGCAGCTCAACTGCTGGAAGAACTGCAAGATTTTGCCAAACCTATGATTGCGGCAGGCGGCATTGGTAGCCCGGATGCATTCAAACAAGCCCTTGCAAGCGGTTATGCCGGTTGCCAACTGGGTACCCGTTTTATTGCCAGTGAAGAATGTTCCGCGCACGACCATTATAAACAGGCCATTCTGCAGGCTGGAGAAAAAGATATTGTACTGACCGAACGCATCTCCGGCGTGCCTGTATCGGTTATCAACACTGCCTATATTCAACGCATGGGAACCCGGGCAGGGCCTTTAGCCCGCCGGCTGCTACAGGGACGTAAAAGTAAGCACTGGATGCGTACTTTTTATGCGCTTCAATCCATCTGGAAACTGAAACAGTCCAGCCTCAGGGGCGCACAATACCAGAACTATTTTCAAGCCGGTAAAAGTGTCGGTGGTATCCAGCAGATCCAGTCAGTAAAGGATATTGTCATGCAGTACCGCAATGTTCTGACCAGCCGCGATCCGCTCTGAAATTAAAATTTGTCGAGCATAGCCGGATCAAAAGAGTCGGTTGACAGACTTAAGCCGGCTGCCTGCATACGCTCATCCAGTTGCTGAATCTTGATCCGTAACTCATCAATGGTAATGGTATTGTCATCCAGCAGATACAATTGTTTAGAGCCTTTATTCTGGAAATTCATGATGATCATGGCATCATGATCCCCCTGTTCCACTCTGGCTTCTATTTTGCGCTGTTTGCGATAGATTTTGTTTAACTGCTGCTTCAAATCCCACACATAGACCACTTCGCTCATGTAGGGGTGCGAACGCAGTTTATTCAGTATGAACACAACAACCGTGGCAGCAACAGCCACACCCGCCAGGTTATGCCAGAAGTGTGAAACTTGCGGTGTGCTGAATAATTGAATAAACAGCGTTGATGCACTGATCGTTATCAGCAGCAAAGCGACCACAATACCGGCAAATACAACCTTCAGATGTTTACGGTATCGGGTTTTGTCAATTTCTTTCAAGCGCATCTGTCAAGCCGGTTCGGACGAAACGCTGTCCGGATAGAGTTGCCCTCTTTCACCTTCGGTCGCCGCTATAATCACCGCTCCGCAAGAGTCACTGAATACATTCACGGCGGTGCGGAACATATCCAGTATGCGATCCACCACCAGAATCATACCGATGGCTTCCAGCGGCAGACCCACCGACATTAAAATAATACCGATAGCAACCAGGCTGGCCGAGGGTATTCCCGCCACGCCGATAGAAGTAATCAGCGCAATGAATACAATCGTGAATTGGGTGGTGAAGGATAATTCCAGACCAAAAGCCTGCGCAATAAACATGGCCGCCACACATTCATACAGGGCGGTACCGTCCATATTGACAGTAGCCCCCAGTGGCAGCACAAAACTGCTGACCTTTTGTGAAACACCGGCATTTTTTTGCACGCTTTCCATCGTTAAGGGCAAGGTGGCACTGGATGAGGCGGTGGAAAAAGCAGTCAGTAATGCCGGGGTAAGCGCACGAAAATGTTTCAACGGATTTACTTTGGCTACCAAAGACAACAACAAAGGCATACTGATAAAGACATGAATCATCAGTGCCAATAACACCGTCATAAAGAACCAGCCAACCGATTCAAATTGATCAAAACCTGTGCTTGCAACCACTTTGCCCACCAGCGCGAACACACCCACAGGAGCGAATAACATAACAAAATCGGTAATCTTCAGCATGACATCCAGAATAGCATGCCAGAACTCCTGTAATAACCGGCTACGTTTTTCCCCGATTCGGGACATAAAAAAGCCGAACAACAGGCCAAAAAAGATAACGCCCAGCATTTTTTTATTATCACTGGCAGCCGCCAGCACATTGGAGGGCACCATGCGCAGCAGGACTTCTGCAATATCTGAAGTACCCCGCCCTTCTATCTTTTGTAATTTTTCAGCGACCGCCACACGATCGATGGGAGGCTTGACCGGTTCACCATCCACGATGCCCGGCTGAATAAGATTAACCAGCAGCAGGCCGGTCAAAATGGCAATCAGGCTGGTGGTCAGATAATAGCCCAGTGTTTTGCCGCCGATACGACCCAGCGCGTGATTGTCGCTGATAGAACCGATACCGCTAATCATGGAAGCCAGAATCAAGGGCAGAATGATCATCTTCAGGGCATTCAGAAACAGCTGACCGATAAACGCCAGAAACGTCACGGCCGAGGTGCTGAAATCGGAAGGGAACTGGCGCAACAGCCAGCCGCATACAAGCGCCAGCGCCAGTGCAATCAGTATTTGCCAATGAAGCTTTAGCTTTGGCATTGTGTAAGCCTGTTAAGGCTGCGGTTTACTGATTTTAATATCGGCCTGATCTTTCAGCTGAGCCAGCATATCGCTGTAGTCATCCTGGGCCTGTGTGCGGGAAGCAGCTTCGCGCAGGGCTTGCAGACTGTTCTTGTCAAGATCAGAGAGCTCACCTTCCTGAACACCATAAACAGCCACGACCACGGCATCTCCCGAAGGCAGACTGATCGCACGAAACAAGGGCATGTCATTTTTCGGCTTGGGCATGGTAAAGGCCGTTTGCAGAATTTGCCGGTCAATACCGGCTGTTGTACGGGTGGAATAACCGGGGCTTTTTAAAATATAGTCATCATGGGCCGCGTATTCATCCACTGATTTACCGGCAGCAAATTCATCCGCCAGTTTTTGCGCTGCCGCCAAAGCCTGTTTGCGCGCGGCTTGTTGCTTCAGCTGTTCTACCACTTCATCATGCACGCTTTCCAAAGACCTGGGCTGTGCATCCTGGTGATCAATAATACGCACGGCCAGCAAATGATCGGCAGCCAGCTCTATAATTTCGCTGTTATTGCCCTGCTGCAATACATCATCAGAAAAGGCAGCCGCACGAACCGCAGCCTGTTCTCCTATGCCTTCACCCTGATTGCGACTGATCCATCCACTGGTTTGCACTTCAACGCCCAGCTCCCTGGCGCTGCTTTCCAGATTATCCTGTGCCTCATAAACAAGATTGGCCATTTCCTCGGCAAGATCATAAAAACGGCGGTCACTTTCTGCTTCTATGTAGGCTTCTCTGAGTTTGGGCAGAGCCTGTTCATAGGTCTGTCCGCTACTGGGACGAATATCAACCAGTTTGATCAGATGCACACCGAAAGAGGTTCGAACAGGCTCACTCAACTGGCCTTTCCCAAGAGAGAACACCACTTTATCAAATTCATCCGCCATCATGCCTTTTTCAAAAAAGCCCAGATCCCCGCCCTGTACAGCCGAGCCGGGATCAGCCGATTCCTGTTTTGCAATTTCGGCAAAATCAGCGCCCTGTTTGATCTGTTGCAACAGTGATTGTGCTTTTTGCATAACCGCAGCCACCTGTTCTTCGTCCGCGTCCGGTTTGAGTTCCAGCAGGATATGTGAAGCACGACGCTGTTCTTTAGTCACGTACTGTTCTTTTGTTTCTTCATACAGAGTACGCAATTCTTCATCAAAAGGTTCAATCGCCGCACCTGCGGCTGCCGGCGTTAATTCTATATAAGCCAGGCGCACTTTTTCCGGTTCCACATAGTCTTGCTGATGGCTTTCGTACCAGTCCGAAACCGCTTCTTCGGTGATGGTCTGTTGATCTTCGAAGAGCGAATAAGGCAGAGTCAGATAGCGTAAATCCCGTTTTTGCAGGCGCAAACGAATTTGCTCATCAAAGGCGGAATCGGTAATAAAACCGGTAGCCTGCACAGCATTGCTGACAATTTTGCTTTCCAGTTCAAAGCGAATACTCTGCACCAGAGTCGCTTCGGTTTGACCCTGCTGTGCCAGCAGTTGATCAAAGGACTGGCGATCAAATTTACCATTACGCTGAAAGGCCGGAATCATGCGTATCTGTTGTTTGATGGCCTCATCGCCCACCGACAGTTTTAAGTGCTGCTTTTGTTCATTGACCAGACGTTGCTGGATGAGGCGATTCAACACGTCCTCACGCATCTGCTCATTATTGATTAAATCCGGCCGGTAGTTGGCTCCCAGCTGGCGACGCAATGAAATGCGATAGTTTTGCACAGCGGTATCCAGCTGCTGCTGGGTAATCTCGCTACCATCCACGTCTGCAACGACCTGGTCGCCACCACCGCCGAGATAATCCTGAATGCCCCACAAGGCAAAAGGGACGCTGATGAGTACTACGATAACCCAGGCGATAACGCCTTGAGCTCGATCACGGATTTCTTGAAGCATGAGTTTAACGGTTCCATCGTAACAAAAAAAACCGAGGTCTCTTGCGAGAACCTCGGCATCGTATTTCTTCATAGTGATGCTGAAGTCATACCAACAATATGGCGGAGTGGACGGGACTCGAACCCGCGACCCCCGGCGTGACAGGCCGGTATTCTAACCAACTGAACTACCACTCCTAAAATGGTGGGTGCTGCAGGGCTCGAACCTGCGACCCTCGCCTTGTAAGGGCGATGCTCTACCAACTGAGCTAAGCACCCAGGAAAGGCGCGCTAGTTTACGGCATCTTTAAGCGCTTTACCAGCTTTAAAAGAAGGATTTTTTGAAGCCTTGATTTGAATAGCCTCACCAGTCTGTGGATTACGGCCGGTACGGGCTGCTCTTTCTTTCACAGAAAAGGTACCAAAGCCGATCAAAGAGACCTGATGACCGTTCTGCAGCTCAGTAGTAATCGCACTCAGCATGCCATCCAGTGCGCGAGCGGCCGATGCTTTTGACAAATCAGCGGCTTCAGCAATGGCGTCGGTCAATTCGGATTTATTCATATTTATCCCCCCTAATGGAATATAGCCGCTTCATTTTTTTTGATTGCGGCTGTTTTTAAAAAAGTTCAGGCTGAACCGGCAAAAGTTCAGCACTGCAAAAAACGACGGTCATTTATACCAGCGTTGAAAAAACATTGTCAAGGAAGTTTGCAAGATTTGGCTACTGAAGTTTCACTGAAATCCAAATCAACCTGACAGTCAGCCATCAAGCCACCATACGCAAAAGCAGTGAAACAAAATCTTTTTCCCG
>JAHXHF010000119.1 GCA_025656895.1 gamma proteobacterium symbiont of Bathyaustriella thionipta | reverse complement strand
TGGGGGTAATCAGGTAATCTTTAGTCCACTGAACAGTATATAGATTATTGTTTTTCTTAGGGTTTAATCGTTTTCGTTCAAACACTATTTATGAATTTGATGATGACAAGCGCATGAAGTTGACGACTCATGCGCAAGCTGCTGTGTATAAAGACAATGCCTGGCACTTACAGAACATTGTGCAAACCGGCTTTTCTGAGGAACGCGCCTTTACGCGCTCGGTGGACGAGGCCAAATGGCAATCATTACTGAACCCGGCATTACTCAATGTGGTGGTGGCCGAGTCTAAATTCATGCCGGTTTGGGAGCTCTATCGATACATTAACTTTCTTAAGGACAATGGTCGCGTATCGGTCAAATATGAGGTGGTTTTCTGGAAGAAAATGCTCACGCCTTTTGTTACTCTGGTGATGATGCTGCTGGCCATTCCGTTTGTATTCGGTAACGGCCGTTCTATCAGTATGGGGCAGCGGGTTTTTAGCGGGGTATTGGTATCGGCAGGTTTTTATTTATTGAACAGCCTGTTCGGCTATCTGGCCCAGGTCTATAGTATGAACAGCCTGTTGGCGGTAGCGTTTCCGGGTATTTTCTTTCTGGCTGTTTCCATGTGGTTGTTCAGACGGGTTCACTGAGCCGCTTCCGGCTTCTCATCCGGCTGTTTTTTTTGCAGCATAATCAAGCGGGTTTGTGAAAGTATTTCGTGCAGGCTGCGGTTTTTTCGATCCAGCAGTGGCCATAGATAGTTAAGCAGTACAAGCGCCAGTGCGAATGGATACAGGTGGATACTAATCAGTATCAGCGGTAGCAGCAAAGCGGCAAACAGTCGCAGTAATGCATCCTGCCACCTGAGCGGCTGGCCGTTATTGCGGATGGCAAGGATGCGCCAGGCGCGCATGCCGACCGTTTGTCCCCCATGTACCCAGAACCAGCAGAAAAAAACAGCCCATACACTGATCAGATAGAGTTGATACAAAGGATGGCCGACGGGTATTTCGTAGCCAAAAGCCAGTCCGGCCGGTAATACAACCAGGGCGGCAGCCACAAGCAGCACCGCCAGTATCATCAATGCATCATAGAAGAGCGCGGCCAGACGCCGGGGCAAAGCGGGTGAAATGGCTTCTGCAAGCTTGTTATGCGGAGATTGCTTCATAGTAGGCTGCTATTCCTGTCGGGCTGTTCATTATCCACCAGTCGGGCGGCTGATCCTACACATTTATATTACCTGAATCCGTATCAGGGCGGCCGGGCTGCATTTATTTTTACCCGGAGGCCAAGTATAGTCAGGGCAGGAGAACTTCAATGTTACAACGCTTGCAACAACGACTCGAACTTTCATTGCCGGTCGCACTCAGCTGGTCAGGCCTGGGTATCGTGACGGGTGAAACGGTTAATCTCAGTGCCGGTGGTGCCTTTGTGCGTACCGGTGGAATCAGCCTGCCATTACATGAACCGCTTGAATTTACTATGGTTTCCAGTCGGGGCCGAAAAAAAAGACTGGTCAGCCTGAAAGCCAGGGTGATACACCAGCACAATCAGGGTATTGGCATGAGCTTTGACTGTTTTGACCCTGTTTTGGGTGATTTACTTGAACAGTATCAGGATCATTGAACAAGCCAGCAGATGCTGCGTGTTAAAATAAAATACCGGCGAAGCTGGCTGCGGCGTATTCCTTTACCGGTACTGGCGATGCTGCTGGGCTTGCTGACCGGTCTGGCAGTATGGCTGGTTCTGGATAGAATCCAGAGTACCGCCTTGCGTGACATCTTTTTGAACGATCTGGAACAAAGGCTGGATGATCAGGCGCGTAACAGCCTGGATGGCTTCAATAATTATCTCACCCGCTTTTCCACAACCGCACGCCTGTTAGCCAATAATACCCGCATGGCTTACTACCTGGAGCCGGTGTACTGGGTACCTAAAGAACCTTTCGAGCAACGCCGCTACCGCGAAACGCCACCACCCTGGCTACCTTACTGGGTACGCTGGAATCATTTACTGAACCCCGGCTTTGTGTTGCTGGTGGATGATAGCGGTGATACTCGTGAAGTGTATCAGCTCTCTGATCAGACGTTTCCGGAACAGGCCAATCATATTGATCCCTCGGTATTGGAGCAAAGCCGTAAAGAGCCCTTTCTGACCAATATTGATGATCAACTGTATGTGCTGGTGTCTGATATTGTGAATGATACCAGTGGCATTCGCATGGGTTCCATGATCATTGCCGTACCGGTGGACAGTAATCTGCTGGCGGCTTCTTTAACAGAGGTGAATTCGGATAATTCCCTGATTGCGGTAGTTAATGCCGATGAGCAAACGGTGATTGCCAGCAGTAATGACGTAAAGATTCCTTTTGGTGCGTCTACCGATAGTCTGGAATCACGCTATTTTATGCGCTGGCAGGCATTCAGTGAATACAAAGGGCTGGATATCAATCTGCAATTCATGACCCTGGTGCCGCGATTGCCGATTGAACAAACCATGCAAAGTGTACTGAATCTGGAGCACCAGCAGCGCCTGATTCAGGCAGCCGTACTGATTTTGGTGTTTACCCTTATCATTCTGCTGGTTTCATCGCGTATTACCCGAGCCTTAAAACGTTTATCGCGTTTTTCCCAAAAAGCACTGGGCATACAGCAACCCATTCAAAAACAGGGTAATCAGCTTTTGATTCTGGAAGACTGGGTAAGGCAGTTTATTCGTCTGGTGCGTTCGGCGCGTGATGATATGCGCCAGCAACACGAAGCCGCCATGCGTGAAACCGTCGCCATGAAATCAGCGGTTATGCAAACCACGCTGGACGCGATTGCCACCATCGACAGTGACGGCACTATCATTGAATTCAATCAGTCGGCGCAAAAAATGTTTGGTCTGGATCAGGAAGGCGTCTTCTGGCGGCCCATTAGTGATTTGTTTGTAGCGTCCGAACGGCCCAGACTGATGGCGATTGTTTCCGGCTCGGCCAAGCGCGCCCGTAACAGTGGGCATGGTTTGCCGGAGTTACAGGCACGCCGTCAGAATGGTGATATTTTTCCGGTGGAAGTGACGGCCCTGCCGTTTTCGCTGGAGTCGGAACTGGTTTATGCCTTGTCCATTCACGACATCAGTTCCCGTAAAAAGAGTGAACAGCAAATTCAGCAACTGGCGCGTTTTGCCAGTGAGTCACCCAGCCCGGTCATGCGTGTCAGTGATCTGGGTGTATTATTGTACGCGAACGATGCCAGCGAACCCCTGTTGCAATACTGGGGCTGTTCACGCCAGCAGACCCTGCCGCTGTACTGGCGAAATCTGCTGGACAAGGTATTGCAAAGCGGACGTGATAACGAAGTGGAATTATTGACCGGAGAGCAGATTTTTTCCCTGTTATTCGCACCGGTTTCTGAGTTTGGCTATGTCAATATCTATGCCAGAGACATTACCCAGGTGCGCATTGCGGAACAACAGGCAAGAAGCCATCAGTCAGAACTGGTGCATGTGTGCCGTTTGAGCACCATGGGTGAAATGTCCACCGGTATTGCGCATGAACTGAACCAGCCACTGGCTGCCATTGTTAATTTTGCCAATGGTTGTGTACGGCGCATTGATAATGGTGCGGCGGTGGCGGATATCCAGCCCGCGCTGGTACAGATCAGCCGCCAGGCCGAACGCGCCGGAAAAATCATCAAGCGCATGCGCGGACTGGTTTCACGCCAGGTCGGACAAAGAGAAGTGGCCGATATTAATGCGCTTATTCGGGAAGTATTGAGTTTTATTGAATTTGATATTCACAAAGCCAGTATCATGCTGGATTTACAATTGTCCGAGAACCCCTTGTGGGTCAAGGTTGATCTGGTGCAGATTGAACAGGTATTAATGAATCTGATCAAAAATGCACTGGATGCCATTGAAGAAACCGATCCACAGGAGCGAGTGATAGAGGTACAAACCCTGCGTCAGGGCGAGGCCGTGCGGGTGTGTGTTACCGATACAGCCGGTATTCTGCAGGCACAACAGGTAGAACAATTATTTGATGCCTTTTACACCACCAAGGAATCCGGTATGGGCATGGGGCTGCCGATCAGCCAGACTATTATTCAGGATCATGGAGGGCGCATCTGGGCGCAGGCCAGTGAAGCTTCGGCTACACTGTTTTGTTTCGAGATCCTGGCCAGTGAGCCATTGAACACTTGTGTAGGAGAACGGATGAATGAAGACTGAACCGACCGTATTTGTGGTGGATGATGATGAAGCCATGCGCTCATCCCTGAAATGGTTGATCGAGTCGGTGGGTCTGCCGGTTGCTACCTATGATTCGGCCAATGCCTTTCTGCAGGACTATTATCCGGGCCGTTCGGGTTGTCTGGTGCTGGATGTCCGAATGCCGGGTATCAGTGGCCTGGAATTACAGGAACATCTGGTGTCCGAGCATATCCGTATTCCGGTGGTGATTATTACCGGTCATGGTGATATTGCCATGGCGGTGCGCGCCTTGAAGGCCGGCGCGCTGGATTTTATTGAAAAGCCTTTCAATGATGAATTGTTGCTCGACAGTATCCGGCGGGCCATGCAGGTGGATGACCGGCAGCGTGACAAACAACAGCAACGCGCTGAAATTGCCGCCCATCTGTCGCATCTTACCCCCCGGGAACTGGAGGTAATGAAGGCGGTAACGCAAGGAAAATCGAACAAGGCCATTGCTCAGGAACTGGGTGTCAGCGCCAAAACGGTAGAAGCTCACCGCGCGCGGGTGATGGAAAAAATGCAGGCCCGTTCACTGGCCGAACTGGTACGCATGGCGGTACTGACCGATATTGAGTAAAAACGCTATTTCCTGGGCCTTGTATGACTGGGCCAATTCAGCTTTTGCAACCGTGGTCATTGCCGGATTTTTTCCACTGCTGCTGAAAAACTGGTGGGCGGCAGACATGCCCGCGCCACAAAGCAGTTTCTATCTGGGGGCCGCCAATTCCATCGCCAGTCTGACGATTGTTATTCTTGCGCCTTTATTGGGGGCACTGGCGGATCAACTGGCCTGGCGTAAACGTATTCTGCTGGCTTATGCCTTTCTGGGTATTCTTATGAGCCTGTGTCTGGCGCTGATACCCGCATCCAGCTGGATCCTGGCGCTGCTGGTTTTTGTACTGGCTGTGATCGGTTTTAGTGGTGCCAATGGCCTTTATGATGCCTTGCTGCCCTCGGTAGCGGGCGACAGAGTGGATCAGGTTTCAGCACTGGGTTTTGCGCTGGGCTACCTGGGTGGAGGCCTGTTGTTTCTGATCAATGTGCTGCTGGTGATGAATCCTGAGTGGCTGGGTTTCAGTGACCCTATCAGCATCATGCGCGGCTCGTTTGTCAGCGTGGCGCTCTGGTGGGCAGTGTTCAGCCTGCCTTTAATGCTCTATGTACCTGAACCCGCAGCCACGGCTCAACAGGATTGTTTATG
>JAHXHF010000318.1 GCA_025656895.1 gamma proteobacterium symbiont of Bathyaustriella thionipta | reverse complement strand
CCAAAAATGCAGGCAATTGACTGAATTCGACGGCGGGCTGGGTCATAGCCCCTCGAAAATAGCGAGTTTTCTGCCGGACACTATATAGGTTTTGACCCGTACCACCCGAATTCCCTGCCGGTCTTCTGTCTGATAAAAACGGTTTTTATAACCGGCCAATAATTTGCCTTCCGGAAAATTAGGCGCGCCGGTAATGACCGTAACCCGGTGTCCCATACGCACCCATTGGCGCGCGTGTTCAAAAGTGCGTGATGCGGGTGCATTGCCTTCCGGCGGAAAGTTATCGGTCAGAAAAAGAATTTTCACATGTCTTTCCATTGCAGGGTGAAACAGGCTTCAGCCGCCGACAATTCCACCCGTAGGCTTTGCCGCGCCAGCGTTATGGAAAACCCCGGATGCCAGCAGGTTTCCACTATCTGAACCTGCCCGCCGGTGACCTGCCAATACAGACGCCGGCCGTTTTTCAGCAGCAGTTCACCCGCGCCGGCTCCTGTTGCATATTGCAGGCGAATATCGGGATGCCAATGATACCAGACCACGGCCTTGTGCAGGCCGCCCTCAACCCTGTCGCGTACTTCAAGCCCTGATTGAAAAAAAGTCCAGCTACGCCGGTGCAGGGGTTTGCCCGGCAAGCGCTGGTAGCCGTCATGGGCGCAGGATACCCGCAGACCGCTTGCCTGCTCCTCTATAGCCAGATCCAGCGGATAAGCGCGTCTGGCTACACGAAAACCACTCCAGACTTCGGATGAATTCCGTTCGTCTATCAGTAACGTATTGTGCGCGGCCGTGCCTCTTTGCGCCAGGCGTTCGGCACTGTTGCCATAGCAGGAAATACCCGCATTGACCAGCACCGGCTGTTGAAACAACGACAATTCAAAACACAGACTATCGGCATGCGCATGGCCCGGCAGATAATCCGGTCCGATGCGCCCCACATCCAGCAAGGCCAGTGCCTCTCCCTGCTGTACCCGGATATAACCACTGTCGGCCAGATGCGTTAAGCCCGCAGCGGGTTCGGTAATTCCTGTCAGCCCCAGACGCGCGGCATAAGTCTGTAATTCCTTCGCGCTGGCCGCGATACCCAGAGTGGTATCATTGAAAAAACCAACTTCACCATACGGATGACACATGCATTTCAGCCAGTAACACATACGCTTTACCGGTTCACGCAAACTTTGCAGTTCCTCCGCTGAAGCCGCATAACATTGTTGCAGATTGAGCAAATCCAGAAAATCGGCCAGTATGATGGCGTGATACATGGGCGACAATTCAAAATGACCGCCGTCAGGCAGAATCTGCTCGGTCTTTTGCTGCTGCAGAATCTGCAGACCTTTGTGCAGCCAGGCATCGGCTTCTTCCCCACGGAAATACAAACCGGCAAAAATCAGTGCCTTGGCATTGGCCAGTAAATGATTACCCAGCAGATGATATTCCAGTCGCTTGCGCAGGAAACGAACTTGCAGCGCCAGACTGTCTAGCCATTCAGCCTGCATTGAATGACCGGCCAGGGCCCATTTAATCCAGTTCACAATACGCAGAGACAGTGGATAGGGCTCCCAGCCATTACCGGCCACGGGCGGATTTTGCGCAATCCAGCGCTGAATCAGTGCGCGATGCCATTCACTGCGCTGTGCCGCATCACGCGCATTCAGGTCATCAAAATAATGCAGGTTATACAGCCACAGCTTTTCTTTACCTGAATCATTCCAGCTGGCCGCATTCTGCAGGCTGCCTGTCTGGTTCAGAAATACAAAAGCTTGTGCATCCCGCATAGCGGGTTCGTATGAGACAGCGGCCAGCCAGGTGGATGCAATGGTACGTAGCTGCGGTGTGACATGGGGACGAATGGTCGGTCTGTACAGCTTGAACCACAAGCGGGCAAAAATCTGTATGGGGCGTAAATAGCGCAGTGTATGAAACAATAAAACGGTACGCGCTGCAAGACTACTGACTGTTGGCAATCTCAATACTCAGTCTACTGACTTCAAGAATTTCCGCTAACGGGATGGGAGCGGATTGACCCTGGCGAATCGCCTGCAAAAAAGCAGCGGCACAGGCTTTCTGGCCTTTATCCTGGCGACCCAGATTCATTTTTTTGAAATCCGGCCAACCATAGGCGCGTAGTTTACGAAAATTATCCAGTTGCAGTACCGCACCGGCACTAAATACTTCCAGACGCTCTTTGGGGAAAGATTTATGACCATTGGCCAGGTAATGAATGCTTCCCATTGAACCGTTGGCAAAACTCAAATTAATGCTGACCTTGTCACTGCAAAGGTTCATACCCGATTGCTGCCCCATAAAAGTAGCCTGGTAGTTAATAACGGGGGCATCTGCCAGAAAGCGTAATAAATCAATAAAATGACAGGCTTCGCCAATAATACGCCCACCACCGGTTTACAGGTCTTGCACCCAATGATCGGCGGGTATTTCTCCTGCATTCACCGTCATGATGAAAGACCTGGGCTCGCTTACGGCCAACAACAGTTGTTTGATTTTCTGTACCTGGGGCGCAAAGCGGCGATTAAAACCCACCATCAGCAAAGATAGCTGCTTTTTCTGCGCTGCCTGTTCGATTTTTTCCAGTTCATCCAGTGTCAGGCACAAAGGTTTTTCAACGAACACATGCTTGCCGGCCTGCAAGGCCTGCAACACAAAACTGGCATGGCTGTCATGGCGTGTTGCTATCACCACCGTATTGATTTCATCATTGGAAAAAATGCGCTCAGCATCGCTGGTGGTGTTGGCAAAACCATGCTTTTTACCGAAATGCACACCACTGACACCCGTACTGGAAGCTACTGTGTGCAGCTCTGCCGCTGCCTCTTTGAAAGCCGGAATCAGTACCTGACCGGCATAGTTGCCGGCGCCGATAAAAGCCACCACCGGAGTATTGTTCGCCCTGACTGCTTGATGACTGCTATTAGCCTCAGCATTCAGAGTGATATTTCGGTTGGTTAATTCATCCAGGCCATTTTCCACCGGCGGGTATTCCAGCATAATACCCAGTGAAGGTTCACCACCGGCCAAAAGCTCGTAAGCCTGCAACGCATCTTCCAGCTTGAATCGATGAGAAATAAGGGGCTGAACATCCAGCGCGCCACTGGCCATCATATCCAGTACGGCTTCCATATTACGCTGCTCGGTCCAACGCACATAGCCGACGGGGTAATCATGTCCTCTGTCTTCATATTCACTGTCATAACGCCCCGGTCCGTAAGAGCAGGAAACCTGAAAAGTCAGTTCTTTTTCAAAGAAATCCGCGCGCGACAAAGCCAGACCGACCACGCCGACCAGCACAATGCGGCCACGCTTGCGGCACATATGGGCCGCCTGACTGACCAGTTCGTTACTTTTGCTGGAGGCGGTAATAATAACGCCATCCACACCCCGCCCTCTGGAAAAGCTATGCGCGACTTTAAGCGCATCCGCCCCTTTGGATAGTTCCACACAATCGGCACCCAACTGCCGCGCCAGGGCTGTTTTTTGCTCATCCGGGTCTATGCCCAATACCCGGCAGCCTTGTGCGCGCAATAACTGCACTGTCATCAGACCAATCAGACCCAGGCCGGTGACCACCACCACTTCACCCAAAGTGGGTTGCAACAAGCGAATACCCTGCAGCGCAATCGCGCCGATCACACTGAATGCGGCACTCTCGTCGCTGACATTATGCGGTACTTTGGCACACAGGTTTTTGGCCACCCGCACCACTTGCGCATGATGGCCGTTCGAGGCAACCCGGTCCCCCACCTGCAGGCCCTCAACACCCTGACCCACCTCAAGCAGCTGACCGACATTGCAATAACCCAGCGGCAAAGGCTGATCCAGCTTGTTGCGTACCGTTTCTATAGTGGGCCCCAGGCCATCGGTCCTGACCTTGTTCAGTACCATTTTGACCTTGTCGGGCTGCTGACGCGCCTTGTCAATTAAATTGGCTTTGCCAAAATCAATCAGCATGCGCTCAGTGCCTGCCGATACCAGTGTTGTGCGGGTCTGAATCAGGCAATGCCCGGATTTATTGACAGGCGCAGGCACATCCTGCAGCGAAGTAACACCATTACCCAGATTTTGCAGAATTTGTTTCACAAAAAATAACCTGATTTATTATGTCGGACAGAAGGAATAGCGCCAGGAAGGTGCAACATAATCCTGAATTTTTGCTAAGCGTAGAGGTTTATATTCAGGCGGCCTGAAATAAACGATAAAAATTGTCACTGCTCTGTTCCGCTATCTGCGCCGCAGACAAGCCGCGCAGTTGCGCCAGACATTCGGCTACCTTTGCAACATATTGAGGTCGGTTGGATTTACCCCGGTACGGCACAGGAGCCAGATAAGGAGAATCGGTTTCTATCAGAATCCGATCCAGCGGTATCTTTTTGGCCACTTCCTGCAAGTCTTTGGCTGAATTAAAAGTCACAATACCCGAGAAAGAAATATAAAAGTCCATATCCAGCGCGGCTTTGGCCATTTCCCAGTTTTCTGTAAAGCAATGCATCACACCACCGGCCTGCTCAGCCTGTTGCTCACGCATAATGCGGATGGTATCTTCGCGGGCTTCACGCGTATGAATAATCAGCGGTTTACCACATTGCCGGGCCGCCTGAATATGATGACGAAAACGATCCTGCTGCCAGCCCAGATCACCCTCGGAACGAAAATAGTCCAGCCCGGTTTCACCAATCGCAATATTTTTGGGATGTTGCGCCAGCTCGATTAACTGTTCTACCGTAGGGTCAACACCGTCACTTTCATTCGGATGCACACCAACTGAAACATAGATTTCCGCATAGGGCTCCACCAGTGACAGCATGGCCGGATAATTTTCCAGATCAATGGACACGCACAACATCTTGTCGATGCCCTGCTTGAGCGCATCATCAACAAAATAGTCGAAGCGACCTTGAAAATCATCCAGATTCACTCGATCCAGATGGCAGTGAGAATCAATAAACATAGAGCAGGCTGGCTTACATGGTGTGGGTAGGTTTATCTGACTTCAGCAAACCGGCCAGATGAGTTTCAATCTTGGCCCGGGTTGCGCCATTATCCTGATCACTGAACTGCACCCCAATTCCGGCCACACGATTACCTTCCGCGCCAATGGGCGTTACCCAGGCCACGGTTCCCGCCACCGGCATGCGTTCATCTTCTTCCATCAGACTTAACAGCATGAATACATCGTCACCCAGATTGTATTTTTTATTGGTCGGTACAAACAGGCCGCCATTATTAAGAAATGGCATAAAGGCTGCGTACAAGGCATGCTTGTCCTTAATCGTCAAAGACAGTATGCCTTGACGAGCGCCTGCTCCGCCCATCGGTGGTAATCCCATAGGGACTCCTTATCTGAAGTTTCACTGAAATCCAAATCAACCTGACAGTCAGCCATCAAGCCACCATACGCAAAAGCAGTGAAACAAAATCTTTTTCCC
>JAHXHF010000296.1 GCA_025656895.1 gamma proteobacterium symbiont of Bathyaustriella thionipta | reverse complement strand
AGTCAAAACAAAACGTCTAAAAGCAGGCTGGGATAATGACTATTTGCTGCGGGTAATCAATGGATGAATTTAAGTCCGATTGCCCTAGCCACGCACGGCTTTTTTATCCAGATGATTACGCCCGGAAAAATCTTCACTGAGCAAGTCCAGCAAAGCACCGCTGTCACGCTGTTCCGCATAGCTTTCTGCCTGCCCGATCAGCTCACGAATCTGCAGCTCGTCCGGTTTTTCTTCGCTACAGGCCGACAAGCACAGAAACAGGCTGATGAATACGCCTGCCATCAGCATAGGGTAGATTTTTAGCGGCATGAAATTCAATTTCTCCAGCTTATTCAAAGTTCAGCCGAACATTGCTTCAACGCAAGGCCAACACATCCTGCATATCATACAGCCCGCTGTCGTGCTGTCTGAGCCAGGCCGCAGCGCGTGCTGCGCCATTGGCAAAGGTCATGCGGCTGGATGCCTTATGGGTGATTTCCACACGCTCGCCTTCATTGGCGAACAATACAGTATGGTCGCCGACCACATCACCGGCACGGATGGTTTCAAAGCCGATGGTTTCCGCTTTGCGCGCACCGGTTTGACCCTGACGGCCATACACAGCCACCTGCTGCAGATCTCGCCCCAGCGCATCGGCAACCACTTCACCCATACGCAGTGCCGTACCCGAGGGTGCATCCACTTTATGCCGGTGATGCGCTTCGATGATTTCAATGTCATAGCCTTCATTCAGCACCCGCGCGACCATGTCCAGCAGTTTGAAACACAGGTTGACGCCTACGCTCATATTAGGTGCGAACATAATGGCGGTTTTTTGCGCGGCTTGTTGAATCTGCTGTTTTTGTGGCTCACTAAAACCGGTCGTGCCTATGACCATTTTTTTGCCGTGCTGCACACAAAATTCAATATGCTGCAGACTGGCTTCGACACGGGTGAAGTCAATCATCAAATCGAAATTCCGGCTTTGCGCGGCCAGCTCGTCTGTCAGTAACACACCCAGTTTACCAATTCCGGCCAGTTCACCCGCATCCGCTCCCAACAGCGAACTGCCACTGTGTTCGGTAGCCACAGTCAGGGTTAATTCAGCATGCTGATTAATAGCCTGCACCAGGGCCCGCCCCATGCGGCCACCCGCTCCTGCTACCGCTATTCTGATTGTTTCTGACATCATGGCTAGAAGCTCATTTTTTCAAAGAAATTTTTAACCGTGTCTTTCCAGCTACTGTGATGCGGGCTGTGCGTTGTGCCACCCTGCAAACAGCTTTCATCCAGCTCACGCAGCAGTTCCTGCTGGCGCGCGGTCAGATTGACGGGGGTTTCCACCTGCACCCGGCACAATAAATCACCGGTTGAACCACCGCGTACCGGCGTTACACCTTTTCCACGCATGCGGAACAGTTTATTGGTTTGTGTGCCGGCGGGAATTTTCAATTTAATTTTACCGCCCAGCGTCGGTACTTCCAGTTCACCGCCAAGAGCAGCGGTGGTAAAACTGATGGGTACTTCACAATACAGATGACTGCCTTCACGCTGAAAAATATCATGTGGCTTAACGCTGATCTGCACGAACAGATCACCGGCCGGGCCGCCATTCTCACCCGCTTCACCCTCACCGGACAAACGAATGCGATCACCGTTATCCACTCCGGCGGGTACTTTGACCGACAGGGTTTTGTGTTCCTGCACACGACCGTGACCGTGACAGTTTTTACACGGGTCTTTAATAACCGTACCCTTGCCGCGACAGGTCGGGCAGGTTTGCTGCACCGAGAAAAAACCCTGCTGCATACGTACCTGACCAACACCGCCACAGGTTGTACAAGTGACCGGGCTGGAACCTTTTTTGGCACCGCTACCGTTACAGACGCTGCATTTTACCTGCGTGGGTACCCGGATGGTGACATCGCTGCCGCTGACCGCATCTTCCAGAGATAATTCCAGATTGTAGGCCAGATCCGAGCCACGATTGCTGCGCTGGCGGCCACCACCACCACGACCGCCACCGAAAATATCACCAAACACATCACCAAAGATGTCACTGAAACCGGCTGCTCCCGCGCCCTGTCCACCGGCACCCATGGAAGGATCTACCCCGGCATGGCCGAATTGATCATAGGCAGAGCGTTTTTGCGGGTCTTTCAGTACCTCGAAAGCCTCTTTGCATTGCTTGAAGCGGGCCTCGGCCTTGTCAGCATCGGCACCGCTGTTTCTGTCCGGATGATATTTCATGGACATGCGCCGATAGGCTTTTTTCAGATCCGCTTCATTAACATCACGGCTGACACCCAGAATTTCGTAGTAACATTGTTTCGACATGGTTTTATTTCACTTTCAGGTCGCTATCCAATAGCCATTCATTGCATAGTGACATTTCCAATAACAAACAAACGCGCGAGCACCGAGGTACTCGCACGTCTGGCACGACAAAAAAGGTCGCTGGTTTTACTTTTTGTCGTCCTTGACTTCTTCGAACTCGGCATCAACCACGTCTTCTTCCGGCTTGCCACCCTCATCAGAGGCTTGCGCACCCGCACCGGCGGCCGCTTCAGCTGCGCCCTGATCGGCGTACATTTTTTCAGCCATCTTGCCGGAAGCTTCGGTTAAAGCCTTGGTTTTGGCTTCAATAGCATCCTTGTCTTCACCATCCATGACGCTTTCCAGATCCTTGATGGCGGCTTCAATGCTTTCTTTCTCGGCCGCTTCCAGCTTGTCACCCATTTCTTCCATGGATTTACGCGTGGCATGAATCATCATGTCGGCCTGGTTGCGGGTCGATACCAGCTCATGAAACTTCTTGTCGTCTTCGGCATGCGCTTCGGCATCCTTGACCATGGCGGCAATCTCGTCTTCCGACAAACCGGAAGAAGCCGTGATACGGATAGACTGTTCCTTGCCGGTCGCCTTGTCTTTGGCAGACACATGCAGAATACCGTTGGCATCCAGATCAAAGCTGACTTCAACCTGGGGTACACCACGCGGAGCCGGTGGAATATCGGCCAGGTCAAAACGTCCCAATGATTTGTTATCCGTGGCACGCTCACGCTCACCCTGCAAGACATGTACAGTAACCGCTGTCTGGTTGTCATCGGCCGTAGAAAAGATCTGCGAAGCCTTGGTCGGAATCGTTGTATTCTTCTCAATCAGCTTGGTCATGACACTGCCATAGGTTTCAATACCCAGAGACAGGGGCGTTACGTCCAGCAGCAACACGTCTTTCACATCACCCGACAGTACACCACCCTGAATAGAGGCACCCAGAGCCACGGCTTCATCCGGGTTCACATCTTTACGCGGTGCTTTGCCGAAGAATTTTTCAACCACTTCCTGCACTTTCGGCATACGGGTCTGGCCACCCACAATGATGACTTCATCAATATCCGAAGCACTCAGACCGGCATCCTTAAGCGCGATTTTGCAAGGTTCCAGAGTACGATCCACCAGGTCATCAACCAGCGATTCCAGTTTGGCGCGGGTCAGTTTGACATTCAAATGCTTGGGACCGGATGCGTCCGCAGTAATATAAGGCAGATTGATGTCGGTCTGTTGACCGGAAGACAGTTCAATCTTGGCTTTTTCAGCAGCTTCTTTCAGGCGTTGCAGTGCCAGCGGATCATTGCGCAAATCCATACCCTGTTCTTTCTGGAAGGTTTCTACCAGGAAGTCGATGATGCGCAGATCAAAGTCTTCACCGCCCAGAAAGGTATCACCATGAGTGGACAGTACTTCAAACTGATGCTCGCCATCAATTTCGGCAATTTCAATCACCGATACGTCAAAAGTACCACCGCCCAGATCATAAACGACCACTTTGCTGTCGCCGGTTTTTTTGTCCATACCATAGGCCAGTGCGGCGGCTGTTGGCTCGTTGATAATGCGCTTGACATCCAGACCCGCGATACGACCGGCATCTTTGGTAGCCTGACGCTGTGAATCGTTAAAATAAGCCGGTACGGTCACAACCGCTTCTGTGACGGACTCACCCAGATAGTCTTCTGCTGTTTTTTTCATTTTCTGCAGAATTTTGGCGGAAACTTCCGGTGGCGCCATTTTTTCGCCTTTGACATCTACCCAGGCATCACCGTTATCGGCTTTTACAATACTGTAAGGCACCATTTTGATATCGCGCTGCACCACATCATCTTCAAAACGACGGCCAATCAGACGCTTGATGGCAAACAGTGTGTTCGCCGGGTTGGTAACTGACTGACGTTTGGCAGACTGGCCCACCAGAACTTCTTCACTGTCGGCGCTGTAGGCCACAATAGACGGGGTGGTGCGGTCGCCTTCACTGTTTTCAATAACCTTGGGTTTGTCACCTTCCATTACGGCCACGCAAGAGTTGGTTGTACCCAGATCAATACCAATAATTTTTCCCATTTTTCTCTCCAAAAAAACTCGGTTTTCTAAAATTTATTCAGCTTCCCAACATATTGGGACAGTTATTATTTTTTCAAGCAGCGCTTGACACCATCACCATGGCCGGGCGAATCAGACGTCCGTTCAGGGTGTAACCTTTCTGTACCACCGTCATCACGGTATTCGGGGGAACTTCATCGCTGGGTATCATGGACATGGCTTGCTGGGTTTCCGGATCAAACGGCTGCCCTTGCGGATCAATTTCCACTACATCAAATTTATCAAAAACACTTTGCAGCTGTTTCAGGGTTAATTCTTTGCCTTCCAGCAGGGTTTCAAAATTAGCTCCCTCGTCAGTGGCGGCTTTCAGGCCCAGTTCCATGCTGTCTTTAACCTGCAGCAGCTCTTTCACAAAGCCTTCTATGGCATATTTGTGCGCATTTTCCAGTTCACGCTGCTGGCGTTTTCGAATATTCTCCAGCTCGGCCTGAACCCGCATCAGCTTGTCCCAATGCTCATCCGCCTTGTTGCGGGTGTCTTCCAGCAACTGGTGAATATCCTGTTCTGCCTCGGCCTCCGGGGTTTCTTCCTGTTCACTGTCCAGTACTTCAGCATCCTGCAGTTCA
Organism: gamma proteobacterium symbiont of Bathyaustriella thionipta; assembly: GCA_025656895.1. GTDB lineage: Bacteria > Pseudomonadota > Gammaproteobacteria > Chromatiales > Chromatiaceae > JAHXHF01. The sequence goes on along the minus strand of JAHXHF010000296.1, from coordinate 454 downwards.
TCAGAAACCTGTGTTTGATTCTGTTGTTCTTTATTCACTGTTTGATATCTCTCTAAAATATAGTAACGGGATGATATTGCAGGCCAGACACAGTTTGTTCGGCCCAATGAAAAACTTCTGCGCCTGTAGATGGGGACTAATCAGGCTGTTTCAAGGCCGCACTGAGTAATTTTGCGGTGACATCCACCATCGGGATAACCCGGTCATAATTCATGCGGGTGGGACCAATAACACCCAGAACACCAACCACTTCTTCATCAACCTTGTAGGGGGAAGTCACCAGGCTGCAGTGGTCGAGTAATTCATAACCCGATTCTTCACCGATGAAGATTTGCACACCGTCGGCTTCTATGCACTGATCCAGTAAATAGTGTTTGAACGAAAACGATTAAACCCTAAGAAAAACAATAATCTATATACTGTTCAGTGGACTAAAGATTATAATGCCTGTATC
>JAHXHF010000370.1 GCA_025656895.1 gamma proteobacterium symbiont of Bathyaustriella thionipta | reverse complement strand
GATACAGGCATTATAATCTTTAGTCCACTGAACAGTATATAGATTATTGTTTTTCTTAGGGTTTAATCGTTTTCGTTCAAACACTATTTAAAAATTCAGGAATCTCTAATCTTCAGCCGCTTGCTCGGCCTGCGGTTTGCGCACACGAATAGACAATTCCCGTAATTGTTCAGCCGAGACATCGGAAGGTGCGTTGGTCAGCAGACAATTGGCTGTTTGTGTTTTGGGGAAGGCCATGACATCACGAATAGAGTCAGCGCCCGCCATGAGCATAACCAGCCGGTCCAGCCCGAAAGCGATACCACCGTGTGGCGGACAGCCATAACGCAGCGCGCGTAACAGAAAACCAAATTTATCTTCGGCTTCCTGGTCATCAATGCCCAGCAATGAAAAAACCTGCTGTTGTACTTCGCTGCGGTGGATACGAATGGAACCACCACCAATTTCACTGCCGTTCAGCACCATGTCGTAAGCACGGGACAGACACTCACCCGCCTGGCTGTGCATGCTATCAATATCGGCTTCACGCGGAGCAGTAAAAGGATGATGCAAGGCCATCCAGCGACTATTGGAAGGATCGCGTTCAAACATGGGGAAATCCACCACCCATACCGGCTGCCAGCCTTCTTTCATAAGGCCGAATTCTTCACCCAGCTTGACGCGCAAGGCACCCAGCGCTTCATTAACAATTGTGGCTTTATCCGCACCAAAGAAAATCAGGTCTCCATTTTGGGCTGAGCTGCGCTGCAAAATACCTTCAATGGCTTCATCGGGCAGGAATTTCAGAATGGGTGACTGCAGACCCTCACGTCCTTGTTGCACATCATTTACCTTGATGTAAGCCAGGCCTTTAGCGCCGTAGATGCTGACAAATTTTGTGTAGCCGTCAATCTGTTTGCGTGTCAGTTTACAACCACCGGGCACACACAGCGCCGCGATACGGCCATTGGGATCATTCGCCGGGCCGGAGAAAACCTTGAAGTCTACGCCGGTCATTAAATCACCCACATCGTGCAATTCCAGTTCCACTCGCAGATCCGGGCGGTCAGAACCGTAGCGCAGCATGGATTCCGCATAGCTCATGCGCGGAAACGGGTTGGGCAATTCCACATCCAGAACATCCTTGAACAACTGGCGAATCATGTTCTCCATAGTGCCCATAATGTCTTCTTCATTAATGAAGGACATTTCAACGTCCAGCTGGGTAAATTCCGGCTGACGATCGGCACGCAGGTCTTCATCACGAAAACAACGCACAATCTGATAATAACGATCCATGCCCGACATCATCAGCAATTGTTTGAATAACTGGGGTGATTGCGGCAAGGCAAAAAATTTGCCTACGTGGGTACGGCTGGGAACCAGATAGTCACGCGCCCCTTCGGGGGTGGCGCGCGTCAGCATGGGCGTTTCTATATCCATGAAATTCTGATCATCCAGATAGCGCCGCAGTTCACGCGTAACCTGGCTACGCAGTTTCATATTGTGCTGCATCTCGGAACGACGCAGATCAATATAGCGATACTTCAGGCGCAGGTCTTCGGAAATATCATCTTCTTCAATCTGGATAGGGGGCGTTTCCGCTGCGTTCAGAACTTCCAGTTGCAGACCAAGAATTTCAATAGCACCGGTAGGCAAATCGGCATTCACCGTGCCTTCCGGGCGGTGACGTACACGGCCTGTTATTTGCAGTACATATTCGTTCCGTACCTGTTCGGCAGTGGCAAATACATCGGGCAAATCCGGGTCATAAACAATCTGTACCAGACCTTCACGGTCACGCAGATCGATAAAGATAACACCGCCGTGATCACGACGACGATGCACCCAGCCACACAGCGTGACCTCTTGATCAAGGTGTTCCAGATTCAGATGTCCGCAATAATGGCTGCGCATGAACGCTCTCCGTGGGAAATATAGCTGTAAAAAAAAGTGGGGATTTTAAGGTCTGACGCGAAGCTGTGCAACCGGACAGGATTCTGTCAAATGACGCTTCCGGGCCTGTAAGCACTCGCTGCCAGGCTCATTAACAGGCGCCACAACCGCCGCTACCGCAACCACCGGTTTTGGGCTTGGATTCTGCTTTGGCTTTCTCGGCCAGGTTCTTTTTCTTGCCGGTCTTGAAATCGGTTTCGTACCAGCCCGCGCCTTTAAGGCGAAATCCGGCGGCCGAGATCAGTTTGTTGAGTGTGGTTTTCTCGCAGGCCGGGCATTCCTGCAAAGGTGCATCACTGATTTTCTGCAGAGCTTCCAGTTCGTGGCCGCAACTGCTACAACGGTATTCGTAAATAGGCATGAATAAGCTCCTGCATTCAAAATTAAACAACGGACTATACTAGCATAAATTACTACTTATCTGGCAGACCTGCTCTCATGCGGACTAAAATGTTTCTTTTCCTGTAGAGTACCCAAAATTGTCACTATTTCCTGAAATTCAACCCACACTCCATACAATCAATGAAAAAAAACAAGCCGAATAGTAAAGGTTCCATACTGATTACCGGCTGCTCCAGCGGCATTGGCTACTGTGTTGCTCATGGCCTGCAGGAACGCGGTTACCAGGTGATTGCTTCTGCGCGTAAAGCGGGCGATGTAGTCAGGCTGAAACAGGAAGGGCTGACCGCCATACGTCTGGATCTGGACAGCTCGGATTCCATTCAACAGGCCATGCAGCAGCTTAAACAACTGATTTCCGGGCCACTTTATGCGCTGTTCAATAATGGCGCCTATGGCCAGCCGGGTGCGGTTGAAGATCTGACTCGTGACACGCTCAGAGCACAACTGGAAACCAATCTGCTGGGCTGGCATGAACTGACCTGTGCCGTATTACCGATGATGAGAGAGGCCGGCGAAGGCCGCATTATTCAGAACAGTTCGGTGCTGGGGCTGGTAACTTTAACCTATCGGGGTGCCTACAACTGTTCCAAATTCGCTCTGGAAGGACTCAGCGCCACCCTGCGCCAGGAACTGCATGCGACCGGCATTCACGTCTGCCTGATTGAACCGGGGCCGATTGAAAGCCGCTTTCGCAAAAACTCCTTACTCAAATGGCAGCAGAATATAGATGCATCGAACAGCGTTCATCAGCAAAAATACCAGGCTATGCTGGCGCGTTTACAAACAGAAGGCCCGGCTGTGCCTTTTACCCTGCCGCCACAAGCGGTGCTCAAACGGGTGATTCACGCGCTGGAAAGCCCCCGTCCGAAAGCGCACTATTACGTAACTTTTCCTACTTATTTATTCGGTTTTTTGCGCCGCATCCTGAGTGCTTCGGCCATGGATGCGGTTTTGCGCAAACTGGTCAAAAACTAAGATGATTTCAGGACTGCTCAGAGCGTCTGGATTGTAAAAAAACCCGGATATACGGAACAAACATCGAACACAGCAGCAAAACCATGGCTAACAACAGATAATCCGAAGCCAGCCACACAAGCAGCCCAAAAGAGACTAGCATAGACAAACTGCAATCCAGGATGGTTTTATTAATCGCGCTGCGTCTTTGTGCTTCATCCGTACGCATAGCCAGCAACAGTATCGGCCCCAGATAATGCAAGGGCGCATAAAACAAAGCAATAATCAGCCAGACAATAAAATCATCCATAGTACGGTCTTTTCCTTATTCCTTGATTGCTTGTGCGAGACTATTCTACAAGAGCGGTTTAAGCGTTAGAATAGCCATTCACTTTTCCCCAAATATTCATTTCCTCAGGACACACATGGCTCAATACATCTATACCATGAACCGGGTCGGCAAAGTTGTACCGCCCAAGCGTATTATTCTCAGAGACATTTCATTGTCTTTTTTCCCCGGCGCGAAAATTGGCGTATTAGGTCTGAATGGCTCGGGAAAGTCTACCCTGCTACGCATTATGGCAGGTATAGATACCGATATTGAAGGAGAAGCCCGTCCGCAGGCGGGTATTCGCGTGGGTTATCTGCCGCAGGAGCCGCAACTGGATGAAAGCAAAGACGTGCGCGGCAATGTGGAGGAAGCGCTGGGGCCGGTCCAAGATGCTTTGCAACGCATTGAAGCCGTGTACGCCGCCTACGCAGAAGAAGACGCCGATTTTGACGCGCTGGCCAAAGAACAGGCTGAACTGGAAGATATTATTCAGGCCAGTGACGGGCATAATCTGGAACGCACACTGGAAGTAGCCGCCGATGCCCTGCGTCTGCCGCCCTGGGATGCCCGTATCGAACATTTGTCCGGTGGTGAGAAACGCCGGGTAGCCTTGTGCAAGCTATTGCTTTCCAAGCCGGACATGCTGCTGCTGGATGAACCCACCAACCATCTGGATGCGGAATCAGTCGCCTGGCTGGAGCGTTTTCTGCATGATTACAGCGGAACCGTGGTGGCGGTCACCCATGATCGCTATTTTCTGGATAACGTGGCCGGCTGGATTCTGGAACTGGATCGCGGACACGGTATTCCCTGGGAAGGTAATTATTCAAGCTGGCTGGAGCAGAAGGAAGAACGTCTGCAACAGGAAGGCAAACAGGAAGCCTCTCGCATAAAAGCCATGAAGCAGGAACTGGAATGGGTGCGTACCAATCCCAAAGGCCGGCATGCCAAAAGCAAAGCACGACTGGCACGCTTTGACGAGTTGCAATCACAAGATTTTCAGAAGCGTAATGAAACCAATGAAATCTATATTCCACCCGGTGAAAGGCTGGGTGATCTGGTCATTGAAGCAGACAAACTCAGCAAAGCCTACGGTGACAAAGTATTGTATGAAAACCTGAGTTTTCATTTACCCAAAGGTGGCATAGTGGGCATCATTGGAGCCAATGGCGCGGGTAAAACCACCCTCTTCCGCATGCTGACCGACCAGCAGCAGCCGGATTCCGGTACCTTAAAAATCGGTGAATCCGTAGACATTGCCTATGTCGATCAAAGCCGGGACGCGCTGAATAATGATGTAACCGTGTGGGAAGAGCTTTCCGGAGGACACGATATCCTCACCATTGGCCGTTTTGAAATACCCTCGCGAGCCTATGCCAGCCGCTTTAATTTCAAGGGCAGTGATCAGCAAAAAAGAGTGGGCGATCTTTCCGGCGGTGAAAGAAATCGCCTGCACCTGGCCAAACTGCTGAAAAGCGGTGGCAACCTGCTGCTGCTGGATGAACCCACCAATGATCTGGATGTGGAAACACTGCGCGCGCTGGAAGAAGCTTTGCTGACCTTTCCCGGCTGCGCGGTGGTTATTTCGCATGACCGCTGGTTTCTGGATCGTATTGCCACGCATATTCTGGCATTCGAAGGTAACAGTGAAGCCACCTGGTTTGAAGGCAACTACGCCGATTACGAAGCCGATCGTAAAAAACGTCTGGGAGAGGAAGGCTTGCAGCCACACCGGATTAAATAGTGTCCGGCAGAAAACTCGCTATTTTCGAGGGGCTATGACCCCGCCCGCCGTCGAATTCAGTCAATTGCCTGCATTTTTGGCC
>JAHXHF010000279.1 GCA_025656895.1 gamma proteobacterium symbiont of Bathyaustriella thionipta | reverse complement strand
GTAGACCCACTATGCGCCTCAAAAGATCGAAAAACTGCCCTCGATTTCCCACTCGCCTCGCTACGAACCCCTAAGTCCGACAGACTCCTAGCCAATAACAACTTCGTTAAAAAATATTTCATTTTTAGATTCTATGATTCAAAGTAACTAATCAAATGAACGGGTAACTGTTCAGATTGCCTCTGAAATTCATTAGAACAAGGCAAAAAATGTGAGTTTTCAAGTGTAAATGACCATTTTGAACGCTGAGATGGTGAATTTCAGTGGTTAGCTGAGTAGTTACGATTCAAACATCTATATTTTCTGCAACCAGAGCATGTTCTTCAATAAATTCTCTGCGCGGTTCTACCTGATCCCCCATCAGGGTGGAAAAAATCTGATCGGCTGCTACTGCATCTTCAATGGTTACCTGTAATAAACGACGTACATTGGCATCCATTGTGGTTTCCCACAACTGTTCAGGATTCATTTCACCCAGGCCTTTATATCGCTGAATATGCTGACCTTTTTTAGCCTCTTCCAGTAACCACTCCATAGCTTGTGAAAATTGTTCAACCGGTTTAATTTTTTCACCTCTTTGAACAAAGGCACCCTCTTCCAGCAAGCCATCCAGACTGGCTCCCAGATCAGCCATTTTCTTGTATTCAGTTGTCTGGAAAAAACTGGCAGGAATTTCTATTTCAGTACCAATACCATGAATTCGATGTTCAATTTGTAAGGCTTTCAGTTCTTTACTGTCTTCCTTCCAGAGCAGTTTAAACAGATAGCGACTGGCCAGGGTCTGATCGCTATTGGTACGTTGCTCAAGTTCCTTAAGCCAGTCTGATAATGCTTCTGCATTGGACATTAATGCCTGGCTTAATACCGGCAGATGAATCAGCTGATTAAGGATTTTTTCGTGATAGCGTTTTGCCAGGCGCGCTGTTGTAGATTTAACCAGCATATAAGAATGAGCCAATTCCTCAAGGGCCGCCTCACTTACTGATGGTGAGTGCTCACTTACGTGTAACTGTGCCCCATCAAGGGCTAATCTGAGTAAATGTTGATTCAGCTCGGTATCATCTTTCAGATACCGTTCCTGCTTGCCCTTTCGTACCTTATATAAAGGTGGCTGGGCAATATAAATATGGCCACGCTCCACCAGTTCTTTCATTTGACGATAGAAAAAAGTCAGCAGCAAAGTGCGGATATGCGCACCATCCACATCCGCATCGGTCATGATAATAATCCGATGATAACGCAATTTCTCCGGGTTAAATTCTTCTCGACCAATGCCACAGCCCAATGCAGTAATAAGCGTGCCCACCTCTGCCGAAGACAACATTTTATCGAATCGGGCTTTTTCTACATTCAGTATCTTTCCTTTCAAAGGCAGAATAGCCTGAAACTTACGATCCCTGCCCTGCTTGGCAGAACCGCCGGCGGAGTCCCCTTCCACCAGATAAATCTCACACAGAGTCGGATCCTTTTCCTGGCAATCGGCCAGTTTACCGGGTAATCCGGCTATATCCAGAACATCTTTACGCCGTGTCATTTCCCGTGCTTTGCGCGCCGCTTCTCTGGCGCGCGCAGCATCGATCATTTTATTGGCTATTGTTTTCGCATCTGATGGACATTCAAGAAAATATTCTGATAATTTTTCTGATAGTAAATTCTCGACTATCCCTTTCACTTCTGAGGATACCAACTTGTCTTTGGTCTGGGATGAAAACTTGGGGTCTGGAACTTTGACCGATAAGACTGCCGTCAAACCCTCACGTGCATCATCACCGCTGGTATTCATTTTTCCTTTTTTGTTCATGCCGGCTGATTCAATGTATTGATTCAGCGTCCGGGTCAGTGCAGCCCTGAAGCCTGCCAAATGAGTACCACCATCTCTTTGTGGAATATTGTTGGTAAAACAGAAAATATTTTCCTGATAGGACTCATTCCATTGAAGTGCTATTTCAACAACTACATCATTTTTTTCCGCAGTAAAATGAAACACCTTTTCATGGATAGGCGTTTTATTGCGGTTTAAATGTTCAACAAAAGCCTGAATACCACCCTTATATTCAAAGACAGCTTCTTTATCATCACGTTCATCACGCAGAACAATACGCACACCGGAATTTAAAAATGAAAGTTCACGTAAACGTTTTGAAAGAATATCAAAATGGAATTTTATGTTAGTGAATGTTTCAGAGCTTGCTTTGAACCAGACGTGAGTGCCTGAGGTTTGAGTTTCACCCGTCACTTTTAACGAATACTGAGGCTCTCCCCCTTTGTATTCCTGCTCATGAATATGACCATCTTTATGAATGGTTAATTTCAGTTGATCGGATAAGGCATTAACCACAGATACACCCACACCGTGCAATCCACCCGACACTTTGTAGGAATTATCATCAAATTTACCGCCTGCATGCAGCACGGTCATAATGACTTCAGCAGCCGATATTTGTTCTTCTTCGTGAATATCAACCGGTATACCACGTCCGTTATCGGTTACCGTGATACTTTCATCAGCATGTATTGTGACCGTAATTTCATCACAATATCCTGCCAGTGCTTCATCAATTGCATTATCAACCACTTCGAAAACCATATGATGTAAGCCAGTACCATCATCGGTATCACCAATATACATGCCAGGGCGTTTCCTGACTGCATCCAGCCCTTTTAGTACTTTAATATTAGTGGAGTCATATTCCGACATAGTGTAATAATCCAATGCGTGTAAAAGGAGCATTATAGCTCATATACCTGTTCTCCGTATTATTCAAGCGAGTTATCAATATTCAAATAGAGTCAAGTTTCAGCCGGGTCTTATATCCCCATGTTTCACGTGAAACATTCTACTTTTCAGATCGCCATATTGTGAGCTTATCGTGTCACCGACCATAGATATAATGGTCTGACAACCTAGCTGGAGTATGACTGAAAGTATTTGTTTAAAGTTATCAGGATCCAGTTCAGATGCGAGATCATCTAGTAATAACAATCCTCGAATAGAGGACATATTTTGTCGAATGGTCAGTTGGGATACAACTAATAAAATAATTAATAATTTTAACTGGCCACGTGATAATCGCGTACGAGCATCATGAGCATTTACCCGGAAAAGCACATCGGCTCTGTGTGGCCCAACCGATGTAAAACCTTTCTCTTTATCTTTCATTAAAGAACTTGCTAACGCTTCTTCGATACTAAGATCTGTTTTCCACCCCTGTCGATAATTTACTTTTACTGCGGGAAAATCAACACAGAACGCAATTGTTTCTGATAAACAGGATGACAGTTCATCGATATAGGAAACTCTTGATTCAGTAATCAGATTAGCTAAGCGACAATATTCGTCATTCCAGCTTTTTATTTCAGATTCTGGTCTTTGAGATTTTAAACTGGCATTACGTTGACGTAGCACTTTTTGGAAGAGTAGCAATTGATCATAATCGGAATGTTTCACGTGAAACATTCCCCAGTCTATATAATTTCTGCGAAATTGTGGGGGGCCTGACAAAAGTAAAAAAGTGTTAGCCGCAACGATATGTACAGGGAAAGCCTGCCATAAATCATATCTTCTTTTTACAGCTTGTTGATTAATGCGAAACAATAATTCATTTGGCTTTATCTGAACACCTAATCTGGAAGAAGAATTTTCAAGTTGGGAAAGTTCAGCAAATAATAAAGCTGAATCGCTATCCTGGTGGATTAGCTGTCGATAATTACGGGTAAGAAAGGAACGGCCACGAGAAAGAAAAAAAATAGATTCCAGTAAAGAAGTTTTACCGGCCGCATTAGAACCAAAAAAAACATTACTATCAGGATCGAGTTCAGCGGCAGCATCTTTAAAATTACGGAAATTCTGGATGTGTAACTTTGCAAGCAAACGAAACCCTACAGCTTAAATAAAACCTGAATCGCTATCTTCATGTGGGATTCAGGTAAAAAAAATAATAATTGATAAAACAAAGGGCAAATATTCTGATATTAGAATGATTACAATCTCATCGGCATAACAACATAAAGATTATTATCATCATCCGGATCTTTGATAATACCACTGCTGTTTGAATCTCTTAATTGAATCTCGATTTTTTCACAGTCAAGTACATTCAAAACATCAATTAAATAACTGACATTAAAACCAATCGCAATGGATTCGGGTTGATCAAATTCGACCTCTATCTCTTCAGTAGCTTCTTCCTGTTCAGGATTATGTGCTACCAGCTTGAGAAGATTATTTTCGAGTTCAACTCGAATGCCTCTGAATTTTTCATTCGAAAGAATAGCGGCTCTCTGCAAGGCAGAACGTAAAACGATTCGATCAATAAAAACAGAAACCGGGTTATCTTCAGGGATCACTCTTTGATAATCAGGGAAACGACCATCAATAAGTTTAGAGGTGAAAATCTTACCCTGTAATAAAAAACGGGCATGATTTGAACTCAGTTCAATACTCATATCTTCATCAGACGGTGTAATAAGACGATTAAGCTCAAGTACGGCTTTGCGTGGCAGGATAACCTGTAAGGGTTCTATAACGTCTGTATTTACAGCCAGCTCGCTAAAAGCAAGACGATGGCCATCGGTTCCAACCGTACAAATCCGAGTAGATGTTATTTCCATGAGCAGGCCATTCAGGTAATAACGAACATCCTGCTGAGCCATAGAAAATGCGGTATGTTCCAGTAAACGTTTCAGAGCCAGCGGATTGATGCGAATAGATTCTGTGGCCGTTTTGGTTTCAATACTGGGGAAATCTGCAGCGGGAAGAACGCCAAGACGAAAACGACTGCGACCGGATATGACCGTAAGATGATCGCCTTTCAGGGTCAGGTTAATATCTGCGGATTCAGTCAAACCACGAACAATATCAAATATTTTCCGGGCGGGTACGGTGAACTGAGTATCTTCATCAGAAGGAACATTGATGAGGGTTTGCAGTTCTATTTCAAGATCGGTCGCAGAGAGCTTTAAAATTCCTTGTCGTAGCGTGAATAAGACATTCGATAGTATGGGTAGGGTTTGACGTTTTTCGACCACGCTGGAGATTTCCTGAAGTGGTAGAAGCAATGTTTCTCTGGAGATTGATATTTTGGTCATGATAGTAGTTACTTATTTATATTATATATATTTATTACTGTTGTTATTAGTACGGTGGATAACTCGAATAACTTATTTTATATTTATAAATCAAAGGCTTAATGTAATAATTCTGTTTGATAAGGGGGTGCATTAAAGTCCATAATCCTGTGCATGAAATGTGGATAATAATAAATATAGTTTATGTCAACAATCTTTACTGAAGTTATCCACATCATGAGGTCAAAGTTCTCCACAGGGTCATGTAATCTTCATCAATACGTAATTCTGATTGACGCAGTTGCTTTATTTGTCGGACAGCATGAATGACAGTGGTGTGATCGCGGCCACCAAAAGCGGAACCGATTTCAGGCAAACTGTGCTGTGTCAGTTCCTTGGCAAGAGACATTGCAATCTGTCGGG
>JAHXHF010000073.1 GCA_025656895.1 gamma proteobacterium symbiont of Bathyaustriella thionipta | reverse complement strand
AGATGATTTCCTTGGGGTTGCAATTGACTAAATCAGCAACGTCTTTGCGCGCTTGTTCAACTGCGGCTTCGGCTTCCCAGCCATAAGCGTGTGAGCGGGAGGCGGGATTGCCGAACTGGCCTTCCGGGGTCAGGTAGCTACACATCTTTTCTGCCACGCGCGGGTCTACCGGGGTGGTGGCGGAATAGTCGAAATAGAGGGGCATTTTCTTCATTTTTTTAATTTCCATCGGCTCCAACAAACAAACTCAATGAGTGGCCAGCTTAACATTGACATCCTGTGTTTTTTATCCTGACGTTCAGCTACTTCCATAATGCCGCGCCTGTCCATCAGTTCCTGCAAGCTGATACTGTTCAGATATTCAAAAATCCGGCAACTCAGATCCTGCCATAAGTCATGCGTCAAACAACGCAAATTATCCTGACAATTACTGGAGCCACCACAGCGGGTAGTGTCCACGCTCTCGTCCACCGCATTGATCACCTGAGCGATATAAATCTCTGCCGATTCAGCGGCCAGACGGTATCCACCACCCGGGCCGCGAACACCGCTAACCAGTTTGTTTTTACGCAAACGGGCAAACAGCTGCTCCAGATAAGAAAGCGAGATACCCTGACGCTCTGCAATATCAGACAGTGCGATGGGGCCGGTGTTCTGATGAATAGCCAGATCCAGCATAGCGGTCACTGCATAACGCCCTTTTGTTGTCAGTTTCACCTTGATCTGCTCCCAGTCTGAATCGGCCGTTCAATATATATTACTGAGTAAATTAGTCAACTATTATGAAGGCCGCTATCAGTAGCAAACACCCCCTCTCCAAGCCGCCGGTCTATCCTGCCAGTTGTAATTAACACTCTGTTGTTACAGGGAAAAAAGTTTTAATCCAGACAACTCCCCGGCAACTACAGGACCCTGCATCAATACGGGAAAGACTCCAGGGAATAAGGGGTTTTATTCTTTTTCAGCAACATCAACCTGACCATCAGATGCCTCATCTTTATGCAGATTATTGATATCGGTACTGATCTCGCAACTGCTTAATTCCGGCATATCCGATGTGTCACCGTCCTCCGCACCCAGAACACGTAGTGTTTCACCCATCAGCTGCATACGCTTGTCCATCAGATGAATATGATCCAGCATGCAATTGATAGCATGCGCGACCGGATCCGGGGCTTCCTGGGTAACACCGTAGGAATCAAATCCCAGCTTGCTGGCCGTTTCCCGTCGATGAGCTTTGGCTTGTGCGGGTTGTACCAATCGCCCCGGCACACCCACCACGGTTGTTTGTTCAGGAACATCCTTAACCACTACCGCGTTGGAACCGATACGTGCGCCCTGGCCTATATTCAACGGCCCCAGAACCTTGGCACCCGCTCCCACCACTACATTATCGCCCAGAGTCGGATGTCGTTTACCTTTTTTCCAGCTGGTTCCACCCAGAGTAACGCCGTGATAGAGCGTGCAATCATCACCGATGACAGCGGTTTCACCGATCACCACCCCCATACCGTGATCAATAAAAAAACGCCGGCCAATCACCGCTCCGGGATGAATCTCGATACCGGTAACGAGGCGCGCAATATTGGAAACAACCCGCGCCAGCCAGAACCAGCGTGCCGACCATAAGCGGTGTGCCAGGCGATAAAACAAAATTGCGTGCACCCCGGGATAAGTGGTAAGCACCTCAAAGCGGGTACGTGCCGCCGGGTCACGTTCAAAAACAACCGAGATATCTTCTTTCAGACGTTGCATCATTTTTCGATCCGTCCCTCTTGTCGGCGCATGGATTTACGGCCTTGCGCGGCACTGAATATACCGCGCAACATATTCACCTCATCATTGCCTAATTCTGCCCGATTGAATAAACGCCGCAAACGCCGAAACAGTTTTTCCGAACCCCGTTCATCAATAAAATCAATATCCTGCAGCAGCTGGTCTAGATGGGCATAAAAATCTTCCATAACCTGATGAGAAACCCCGCCGCGCCCGCCAGCTTCTTCAATCGGAGACTGCTGTGCCAGGCAGGCCTGATGAATCTCGTAGGTCAGCACCTGCACCGCCGCCGCGATATTCAGCGAGCTGTATTGCTCATTGGCATCGATATGTACATGAATCTGGCATTTATCCAGTTCCAGATTGGTCAGACCACTGCGTTCACGACCAAACAGAATCGCCACATCCTCACCCTGGCGGGCATGCTGATAAAGCTTTTCTGCGCTGTCACGCGCATTCAGAAGTGGCCATTCCAATGAGCGCGAACGCGCGCTGGCGCCCACCACCAGACTGCAGTCCTGCAGGGCTTCATCCAGACTGGAACAGACGATAGCCTGATCCAGCACATCGCTTGCCCCCGAAGCGCGCGAACTGGCATCGGCATGCGGAAAACATTTTGGCTCGACCAGATAAAGGCGTGACAGGCACATGTTTTTCATGGCACGGGCCGCTGCGCCGATATTTCCCGGATGCGAAGTGGCAATCAATACGATACGAATTTTGTCAAACATACGGCAACCGTCATCAACTGGATCATCGGCCTATTCTACGGCCAACCAAGCAAAATGCGAATCCCTCCTTGTCACAGCCGTGTCTGTCCGGTATGGTGCGCGCCATGCAACCTATGCTCAATATTGCCGTTCGAGCGGCACTTTCTGCCGGTAAAATCCTTACTCGCTACTTCGAGCACACCGATTCGCTCAAGGTGGACAGCAAGGGACGCAATGATTTTGTCAGTGAAGTGGATCGTACCGCCGAGCAGGAAATCATCCAGATTATTCGCAAGGCTTATCCCGATCATGCCATTTTGGCGGAAGAAAGTGGCGCCAGTGGCGATAGCCATACCAGCTGGATTATTGACCCGCTGGACGGCACTACCAACTACCTGTTCGGCGTGCCGCAATTTTCGGTTTCCATCGCGGTCAAACAATCCGGCAATCTGTTAGCCGGTGTTGTGTATGATCCGCTGCGTAATGAACTGTTTACCGCCAGCCGTGGGCGCGGCGCGCAACTGAATGACCGACGCATACGCATCAACAAAAAAGATCGCCTGAACGGCGCCTTGATTGGAACCGGCATTCCTTATCGGGATCATCGCTATCTGGATGCCTATACCGACATGATGAAGGATTTCATCCGTTCAGACATTGCCGGTATTCGCCGCCCCGGTTCGGCTGCACTGGATTTTTCCTGGCTGGCTGCCGGTCGCTTTGACGGCTTCTGGGAACTGGGACTGGCACCCTGGGATTTCGCTGCAGGCGCTTTACTGGTGCGTGAGGCCGGTGGCGTGGTAACCGATTTAGCCGGCGGCGAACGTTATTTTGACCGAGGCAATGTGGTGGCTGCCAATCCACGCCTGCAAACTCATATGCTGCGCACCATTCAACCCCATTTGAGCGACAGCCTGAGTTATTGATTGTCTAAAAGCAGGCTTTTCAGCGCATTCTCAAAACGCAGATTCTCCTTTTCCGAGCCCACAGTTACGCGAATACAATCCTGCAGCAACGCATGTGAGCCATGGAGCAGCTTCACCAGAATGCCCTGCTGTTTCAGCTGTTGATGAATCGCTTGCGCCCTGCCCGCAGCCAGACGCATAAGAATAAAATTGGCCTGACTGGGAAACAGGGTCAGATTTTTATGCGTGGCCAGCCTTTGCAACATAAGCGCTCGCTGCCGGCAGATATTGCGGGTTTGTTCATCAAAAACTGCCTGATGCTGCAACACAAAATCCACACTGACCTGCGATAAAACATTAATATTATACGGCAGACGGGTTTTATCAATTTGCTGCAACCATTGCGATGAGCCGGCCAGCATGCCCAAACGCAATCCGGCCAGTCCCATTTTCGACAGGGTACGCATAACCAGAAGATTGTCATAGCGCTCAATGTCTGCCATAAAGCTGTCATGCGTGAAGGGCGCATAGGCTTCGTCCACCACCACTACACCTTCAGCCGCCTGTATGATCTGCTCGATATGGCCACGATCAAACAGATTGCCGGTCGGATTATTCGGGTAAGCCAGAAAAATAATGGCCGGCTGGCTGCGTTCAATTTCATCCAGCAGGGCCGCCAGATGCAGTGAAAAATCATCTGCATTCAGGGTTACACCCCGGTATTCGGTGCCGGTAAACAGGGCGATCATGCGATACATGACAAAGCCGGGCTCTACCGATAACAAACTGCGACCGGGACCACCCAGGGTCATGGCCAGCATCTGAATCAGTTCATCAGAGCCATTGCCCAGCAGCAGCATCTTGTCATCATCCAGCCCCAGATAGCGCCGCAAACTGATTTTCAGCTTATCGGCCTGTGGGTCAGGATAACGATTGACATCCACCTGTTGCAGGCGTTGCAGCCAGGCCTGTTTCAAATCATGCGGCCACACATAAGGATTTTCCATAGCGTCCAGTTTAATCAGACCGCTGGCATCCGCCACCGGGTAAGCCGCCAGCGCCTGAATCTCGGGCCGCACCCAACGCTCCACCCGTGCTTTAAGCGGTTCAGACACGATCAGGACTTACGCCGGTATTCGGCAGAACGGGCGTGCGCAATCAACCCCTCACCCCGCGCCAGTACCGAACAGGTATCCGCCATACAGGACGCGCCCGCCTGCGAAGCCATAATCAGACTGCTGCGTTTCTGAAAATCATACACCCCCAGAGGTGAAGAAAAACGCGCAGTGCGTGAAGTCGGTAATACATGATTGGGACCGGCACAATAATCACCCATAGCTTCAGCCGTATAACGCCCCATGAAAATAGCACCGGCATGACGGATCTGTTGAGCCATGGCTTGCGGTTCAGCTACGGATAGTTCCAGATGCTCAGGCGCAATAATATTGGCTACGCGCACCGCATCATCCAGATCAGCCACTTGAATCAAGGCTCCGCGTGTTTGCAGAGCTTCACGAATAATATCGGCACGCTCCATTTCAGTCAGCAAGTTCTGCAACGAAGTTTTTACTTTTTCCAGGAAGGCTGCATCCGGTGAAATGAGAATAGATTGCGCGTCTTCATCATGTTCGGCCTGTGAAAACAAATCCATCGCAATCCAGTTCGCATCGGTCTGGCCGTCACACACAATCAGAATTTCTGAAGGGCCGGCCACCATGTCGATCCCTACCTGGCCGAACACAGCACGCTTGGCTGTCGCCACATAGATATTGCCGGGTCCGACAATTTTATCAACCGCAGGAATGGTTTCTGTGCCCCAGGCCAAAGCGGCTACAGCCTGCGCTCCACCAATAGCAAACACACGGTCCACTTCAGCAAGTTCCGCTGCTGCCAGTACCAGCTCATTCAGTTCGCCGGCCGGTGTAGGCACAACCATAATCAACTCATCAACCCCAGCCACCCTGGCCGGAATGGCATTCATCAGCACCGAGGAAGGATAGGCCGCTTTCCCACCCGGCACATACAGCCCCACCCGCTCCATCGCGCTCACCTGCTGCCCCAGCAAAGTGCCATCGGCATCCTCATACTGCCAGCTTTCCAGCTTCTGTCTTTCGGCATAACTGCGGATGCGTCCGGTGGCCAGGCGCAAGGCATCCAGCTGTTGCGCAG
>JAHXHF010000167.1 GCA_025656895.1 gamma proteobacterium symbiont of Bathyaustriella thionipta | reverse complement strand
TTAGCCATTTTCTTTCTCCCATCAAGTTGATAGGAGTATTATCCTACAGGTGGTGGCTCAGTAGCTGAGCCTTAGGGGTAATCAGGTAAATCTTTATTCAGATAGTGCAACCTCTGAGAATGACAAGTATTGTGAATTGACATTGCATCTGTTTTTTAAAAAATCTATATAAAAATATGGCTGTCTCATAATTATTCGCAATGCGAATACCCACTTCTAACAATTTTAAGAGGCTTTCCTTCCAGTAAACTTTCTATACTCATAATCTGCATACCCATAGCAAATGCGCTAATGGAAAACGCTCGCTCCAAAGCATGAGCAAAGGTTCCATCAACTTGGCCAGACTCAGACTCAAAGCAATCTTCGTCTATAGCCAGATTCAACAAAGGATATAAAGCAAATACGTTTGCATAAAACATAGACCCAGCGCAAAACCCTAACTCCATTACAGTCGGTTTTGGAATACCCATGCGCTCTGATAGATGCGTAATCGTCTTTTCGTTAGAACCAAAATAAGTATCCATGGATACAATATGTGCTTCTGGTGTAACCAACCCAATAGTGTGATTATGCTCCATATACTTAACAACAGTCTGCATAGACTCTTTATCCAAAAGAGCATCATAAAGGCTTTTGCGCCATACATCTCCATCAATACGATGCGTTGATTTTTTTGTATGCACCTTAACAATATATTGGCAACCATCGTCAATTACTTTCCGCATAACTTGGAAAAAAGGCAATATATCGCGCCCACGATTTTCCACTACAATTACTTCTGCCTGCAAAGCACACTCTTTTAACTTATCATTAACCAATGCGAACTTTTCCCGAGTAGTGCTAATGTATAGTTTCATCGCAATGGGAGAATCAACCAAATAGGCTAAAATTTCTGCCAATACATCAATATAAAATGCATGGATCACAATCGCCAAAGGCTTAGAATTTGATGGCTGTTCAGATTTCATGGTTTTACCAGTAGCAAATGCCCTCACCTGAGCCAGCCTACTCGCTTCAAGATAAGCATAGCCATAGCGTTCATCAGGCTCTAGATAAGCCCCCTCTGCCCACTCATTCCACGCATTCACAAATACTAGTTGCTCTGATTGCTCATTCGATTTATCTACAGTATGTGTAATCGCGTTATACAACCATTCCTGATATTCACGAGGATTACTATTTGCAAGAATAGTGCCGCAGTTTTTTCTGCGGGCACTATTGTCCCATGATGGACACACACTCCTGAACAGCTGGTAAGCTGGATCCTTATAGTTTCGACTCCGTGCTACCAATTCCCCCCAATCATATATTTTTCCGTCAAAACCTCCACCTGTTGGCTTCATGCAGTCCGTAATATCAGACAAATGTGAATTGTTCGGAGGGAATTCAAGTGCCGCATCAAAACCATATTTTTTTGGGTCAACTGTTTCAAATGACTGTGTATAGGCGAGATAAATTTCACCAATTCCATGATTTCGACACCACTCTCTCCAACGATGCGCAGTTTCTTTGGCAGAGGGCAGTAAAGCGGGCCTATAAACCAGCAGCAGGGGCTTGCCCTGAATTCTTATATAACGTTTGTCTTGTAGATATTTTGCAATGTGGCGAATAAAATCCAGATCATCTTCTGCTGAATGATCCTGCCCTATCAATACCTCGCTATCGAGCCCATCCCAGCGCCTCGTCCAATTTTCGTTAGCCCAGCATAAACAGAAAGGCGTTTCAATAGATTTTTCTTCGTAATACTGCTTGATTGGCCGCTCTAACAAGCGCGTGCCTGTAAACCAGTAAAAATAAAAGCAAAAGCCAGAAAGCCCGTATAGCTTTGCCAGTTCACTCTGCCGCCGCATTACATTAACGTCAGCTAAATCATAGTAGCCCAGTTCCCCTGGAATTCGAGGTTGATAATGTCCAGAAAACTGTGGTGTAGCAGGCTTAACATTAGACCATTCGGTAAACCCCTCACCCCACCACTGGTCATTCTCATTTATTGCATGAAACTGAGGCAAATAGAATGCAATAAGACAAACCTGTGGCGATACATAATCTTCAGCTTTCAGTAATGGGACAGGCATGATTTCTATATCTTTCATCTCTGCCACACATTCGCCATCTTGCTCTATACCTATATCTAAATCCCTTTCAATAACCTGGAAATTTTGTTGGTGCGTATCAGTTAAAGAAGTTTCCTGTGCACCTTTTTCTGCATAATCAATTGATTTTTTAGGCTGCCCCATTAAAAAATTTTTTATAGCTATCTTTTTATCCAAGCGCAGTGGAGTCAGACGCCAAATAAAATGGCCTATGAAGTCAATCATATTAATTAGCTTAGCTATTGCCGTACTTGATGTTCTTTTTATAAAACGCAGTGGTTTAGTGATCTGAAACGAAAAACTGCAACGTAATTTCTCTAGCAGCAGGGTAAGAGACTCGCGCTGTTGATAGAGTATTTCACGCTCTTCTTCCATCCCCGCTTTCTGCTGACTCAGTTCAATATTTCCCTGATGAAGTGACTCTCGCTGCTTATATAGAATTTCCCGCTCTTCGTTCATTCCAGCTATCTGCTGGGTAAGCTCAGCATTAGCCTGTGATAATTGCTGCTGCGTATTCAATAAAGAAGATACTTCCTGTCTCAGACTAGATTTACCTGTTTCCAAATCCGAGCATTGTTTTACAGCTTGCTCGTACTGAGTATGCAGAACTTCTTTCTCGTTTTTTAAATCACTACACTGGGTTACTGAATTTTCATACTGCTGCTGTAAGGCTCGTTTTTCGTCTTCCAAATCACTGCACCGGGTTACTGAATTTTCATACTGCTGCTGTAAGGCTCGTTTTTCGTCTTCCAAATCACTGCACCGGGTTACTGAATTTTCATACTTCTGCTGTAAGGCTTGTTTTTCATCTTCCAAATCACTGCACCGGGTTACTGAATTTTCATACTGCTGCTGTAAGGCTTGTTTTTCGTCTTCCAACCCACTGCGCTGAGTTTCAGAAAGCTGATATTGCTGGTTAGCTCGGTCACGCTGCGCCTCCATGTAACCCCTTTCTTGCAACAACTCATCTCTTGCTTTGGCAGCATTTCCGGCTGTTTCGCGCAATGCACATACTTCAGAAAGCAAATGTCGCCGTTCTTCACGAATGCAGTAGTATTTTTGGCGTATATCAACATTCAAAGCAATTAAAGGATCAATCGCACCAAGGCGAGTCACCATAGAACGATGGGATTTTGTGATACCACGCCATGCAGATTGAAACTGTGCAACATCAAATTTTGTTTGATCCGTAGCCATGCTGCTTAAGCAATCATAGGCCGCAATAACATGTCGTGGGACATCACTACGATGATCCAGATCATCGCGACTCAGCATATTATGACGCAGTGATGTCGTTAAATAATCATCGGTATACCGTGATAGTAATTTGGCATCAATAGAACTATTTTCTGAATAGAGTAAGCCTTGCATTCGCTGTAATTGAGCAACTGGATTTGCAAGCAAGCGGTCGTAATCCAGAAATATTCTCTTCTCTACTGATGTATATTTCAATGCGCAAAGCATATATTTCATCCATAGCAAGCTTCCCACTTGCACAGGAATAGCATCTCTCTTTTGCAGAGACAGAGCAACATTAAGGGGATTTCTCAATGCAATTAGGTAGCGTACATCCAAATCAAGTCTATCGAATACAATATTCCAGAATGGTAGCAATATCGTTGTTCGTGGATCTTTAAAACCGAAAACTGTACATCCTTTCATTTTACTAACGAGCAGCGCCATTGCTTCTCGATATTCAGCTTCTAGATCTGTGCTTTTCCAAAGCTTATCCAGCGGTGCCAGCATTTCCCAACTGCTGTCTAAACGTTTGAGTAAATTTTCGTTAAACAGGTTAAGGTCTGTATCCTCCCAATATCCTTTATCATTTTCACCTGCTTTTTTTGGCATTAACGTTGTGCCAAGCTCAACGCCGATAACCTGCAAGCCGCGAGTAATAACACTGGTACCGCTGCGGTGCATCCCGAGCACAGCCACTATTTTTCTTTGCTTAGTATTCATAAATTAAAAACGATTTTTTATTAATTACTCTCATCTTAGAGTGGTATTATGAATTTCGCCTAAAGGCCACTGGCAGCATACTAAAATCATCGCCTGGATCATTGGACTTCTGGTTTTCTATATACTTTTTCTAGGCATCGTCTGTCACATTTCCGCTTGAGGCTACCCAGTAACCTCGAGCCCACAAATCCAGCTGAAGGCATGGGATTTAAAGATTCACTGTCGGAGATTTTAAACTATCTGAAAAGTATTTAAACAATTTTGGCAAGTCCAATTTTTCCAAAAATCTCTTCAACTGGTTCTGTCTGAACATTGGTTTACTAGGACAAGCACTATGTGCATTCATTAATGCCTTTTTTGTCTAATCCCGACTAATCATTTTCAACAAATCGCTATCCAAAAAGTCATCTCCTTTACAAAGCTGCAAACTTAATTGCGCTTCTTTGAAAGAAACATCAACACCAAAATATTCTATTAAACGTTTGTTGCTTGGCTGAAAGCGCTGGATGATTTTCTCCATCTGCATCGGCGTATATAGTTTTTCTTGATCACTAAATATCCTTTTATCTTCCAGCAAGCGAATTTGAGTAACCAAATCACTTTTCTTGATACTTTGTTCCCGATTGTTCGCTCTTACAAGCAAACTGCCCAATCGAGTAAGTGACGAGTTGTATTTCTTATTTGGCATAAAAAGCTTTGGTTCATTGCCAACTCCCAACTCATTAAAAAAACCTTCTAATATCCCAGCTTTAACCTCACTATGAAAGTTTTTTATAAAAATTTCTGTATTTTTATGAACGTTGAACCACGGCTCTATCATTTTATCGTACTGATGATAACCTGAATCTAATACCCTTTTAATCCAAGTATCAAAGGGTTTTGTTTCTGAAGTAGCATCCCATAGTATCGAAAATTTATAGGATGATTCAATTGAATTCACATGATCTCTGAAATAAGCGATAATTTTCACGGAATCAAAGAGACTGCAAAAATCAGAAAACACCGTAATGTCTTGCTCATTAAATTTCATAAACTCTTCAGAACTCATTACAACAGTTCTGACATTATGTTTTTTTGCTTCTTCGGCAACCTGCAACTTATAATCAGACAATGACTTTGGTTGCTGTCTAGACCGAAAGCCTACAGCCTGCCCTTTAAGAGCAAAGGCCAGATTATGATGAGCACAGATGACTAATGCCGTTTTTGGATAGAGTACAGAAAAATTTAATAATTCCTCTTGCTTTTCAAGCAGGCCAGTTTGAATCGTTGAACTGCCCGCTTTATGATTACCAATATGCAGGATCAATCGCATTTACCCTCACTTCCTCCTATATATGAGTGAACACCTCCCGGCAAAGCCGGAGGCTTTAATTCTGAGCCGATCATCGCACAAAAAAAAGGGGGCTACTACCCCCCTTTTTTATTTAAAACAAGTGTAACTACTCAGCGAAAATAACACAAAAAAGTGCTTGACACGATTTTAGCGTTATTTTTACTTTTTTAATTGCGCAACTGGCGACCCCC
>JAHXHF010000223.1:3054-5591 GCA_025656895.1 gamma proteobacterium symbiont of Bathyaustriella thionipta | reverse complement strand
TCCGCACCAGCCGTGGCGGCCGGAACGGCTAGCGTGCGGGTCAGTATCAATGCCACCATTCAGGGTCAGAGCGGGCGCTGAATAGCGGATCAATATCCGCTGTAACCAACCCCGCAACCACCCAGTCCGCAGTAGCCATTGGGGTTTTTAGCCAGGTATTGCTGATGGTAATCTTCAGCGTAGTAAAAAGTACTTGCGAGCACAATTTCGCTACTGATGGGTGTCTGCTGTCCTGCTGCATTCAAAGCCTGCTGATAGTGCTCTTTACTGCTCATCGCAACTTGCCTCTGGCTGTCTGAGAAACAATAAATGCCAGAGCGATATTGGGTTCCCCGGTCATTGCCCTGACGCATGCCCTGAGTCGGGTTATGGGATTCCCAGAACACCTTGAGCAAGGCTTCAAAAGAGGTTTGCTGTGGCTGGTAGACCACCAGTACCACTTCATTGTGACCGGTTTGACCGCTGCAGACTTCTTCATAAGTCGGGTTGGGCGTATAGCCGGCACTATAGCCCACCGCTGTGCTGTAAACACCGGGCAGGCTCCAGAATTTGCGTTCGGCTCCCCAGAAACAGCCCATGCCAAAGAGAACTTGCTCAAGCCCATCCGGGAAAGGTGGACTGAGTGGGTGGCCATTAACAAAATGAACGGCAGATACGGGCATGCTTTGTTGCCGGCCCGGCAGGGCTTCATCGGCTCTTGGCAGACGGGATTTGTTAAAGGTAGTAAACAGGCTCATTTTTCAGGAATCCGTTGGCTGTCAGGTTTGAATTCAGCCAGGGATGCCGGCCATTTTTCAGGCCGTTCAATACGCACGCGTTTAATGCGCGCCGACTGACCGGATAATAGTGTAACCCGGCTTTGACTAACGCCAAACTGTTTAGCCAGAAAGCGCCGCAGGTGCTGGTTGGCTTTACCATCAACCGGGGCGGCCGAAATGCGTATTTTCAGAGCATCATTAAAAGGTTGGGCAATTTGATCCTGGCTGGCTTTTGGTTGTATTTTCAAAGCCAGAATCAAAGCGTCATCCTGCCAATCCAGCCAGCCGGGTGTGGCGCTCATAGCAGGCCGATAACATGATACAGCGGAGGTATGATGAGCATCTTGGCCAGATATAGCCCGATGATGACCGCAATGGGTGATATGTCCATGCCGGATACGGGAGGGATGAGCTTGCGCGCCGGGCGCAGCAGGGGTTCGGTGAGCGAGATTAACAGCCGCTGTACCGGGTGATAAGGATCGGGTTGCAGCCAGCTCAGCAGCGCCCGGATAATGATGGCAAACAGAAACAGATTCAGAGCCTGATCAATGAGCGCCGGAATGGCCAGCAATAATGGCAGCGGTAATGCAACCGCTTCACCATTCAGCCACATCAGCAGTGTCAATTCCAGCGTTTTTAACAGCCACATGAGCAGGATGGAGGCAATATCAATACCGCCATAGCCGGGTATTAGGCGCCTTAGGGGATTCAATGCCGGGCTGGTAAGCCGTACCACAAATTGCGACATGGGATTGAAGAAATCCACATGCAGCAATTGCATGACCAGACGCAGCATTAACAGCAGAATATACAGATCAAAAATAACCTGAATCAGAAAAGTGGCCGGATCAGTCAGGTATTGGCTGCCCATCAACTTTCTCCCAGTTCCTGGCTCAGTATCGCGGAACGGCGGGCTGCGGCCTGCATGGCGCGTTCCACGCTGCCGCTAAAATCATCAGCAAAAAATTGATTCAGCGCCGCTTCGGTTGTGCCGTTGGGAGAAGTAACCTGAGCTCTGAGTTCGGCCGGACCGAAAGGGCTGTTGCTGGCCATGCTGGCGGCGCCCAAGGCGGTTTGCAACGTCAGTTTGCGGGCGTTGTCTTCAGTCATGCCCATGTTGACCGCCGCCTGCTGCATACTTTGCATGAGCAGAAAGAAATACGCCGGGCCACTGCCGGACAGAGCGGTGATGCTGTCCATCATGGCTTCATCGTCGGTCCATACCGCCAGGCCAACCGATTGCATGATATTTTCTGCCAGTTGTTTGTGTTCATCATTAGCCAGTGAACTGGCATACAGACCGCAGGCCCCCTGCCCGACCAGTGCCGGAGTGTTGGGCATGCAGCGAATGAGCGGGCATTTGCCACCCAGCCAGCGACTTAAATCCCGGCTGCGTATGCCGGCAGCAATAGAAATAAGTAATTTGGGCTGCTTGTCCAGTTTGCCGGCTAATTGTCTGGCTACAGTAGGCAGTAATTGTGGCTTGACCGCAGCAATCAGGCAATCAGACGCGCAGGTATCCAGATTGTTATCCGTTACCTGCACAGCAAAATCCTGCTGCAAGCGCTGGCGGCGGGCCGTGTCTGGCTCACTGACCAGAATCTGTTCAGCCTTCAGGCCGGTTTTAAGAAGCCCTCCGATCAGGCTGCGGGCCATATTACCACCGCCGATGAAGGCAAGGTGACGGTTCATCAAATGTGTCATAAAAATTTTGCTCTATCGTCCGGCTGTGCTTAAGTATCGGGGTATTATTGCTCAAGTTTATGTTGTTTACATGGT
>JAHXHF010000223.1:0-3044 GCA_025656895.1 gamma proteobacterium symbiont of Bathyaustriella thionipta | reverse complement strand
GCTGACGGGCTTTGTTCAGACTGATTCCGAGCTTCCTATCCAAACAAGTCCCCGCCAGGCGGAAAGAAGATTAGTGAAATTATATATCCCTGCCAAGTAACGGGTTCGGTAAATAGAGATGCCCTGTATTTTAATGTACCTGATTTTCTGGTGGTGGGCCATTTTTTACATTTATCCGGCATGTTAAGCTCCAGCTGATTTCGTGCAACGTTCACCAAAGAGAGCGGTACCTATGCGAATAATGGTGGCCCCTTCGGCAATGGCTTGTTCAAAATCAGCAGACATGCCCATGGACAGGGTTTCCAGGGGGTATTCTGCGTTTCTTTCATCATCACGCAATGCGCGCAATCGGGCAAAAGCCCGGCGTTGTTCCAGTGCATCCTGGGTGAATGCCGGCAGTACCATAAGGCCTTGCAGGGATAGCCCGGGCCATTGTCTGAAGGCGGCTATCATAGCGTGTACATCGGCCGGATGCAGGCCGCCTTTTTTCGGATCCTGGCTTATATTGACCTGCAGACACACTTTCAGTGGAGGTTTGTCGGCTGGCCTTTGCTCATTCAGTCGTTGTGCGTGTTTCATCTGATAAAGGCTGTGAACCCAGTCAAATTGTTCGGCAATAATGCGGGTTTTGTTGCTCTGGATGCGCCCGATGAAATGCCAGTGAATGGCAAGGTGCTGCAAAGCTGCTATTTTGATTTGCGCTTCTTGCAGATAGCTTTCACCAAAATCAGTCAGGCCGGCTCGCCATGCTTTCTCTACATGAGTGGCATCATAAGTTTTACTGACACCCAGTAAACAAATTTCATCGGTATGGCGTCCGGCTTTTGCAGCCGCTATGGTAATGCGATGTTGTAATTCGCTCAGGCGTTGTTCAATAGAATTCATTGGCTATGTCATTCTGTGTGTTGATAACATCTTGCTCATTGCGGTATTTGCTTTCACAATAGGCGTAAAATAATCGCTGCACAGTAACGGCTTCTGCCGGACTCGTCTATACTGAGCAAGATGAACGGTGGTGTTTGATTTTTACCTGAATCCGTATCTTCAGGGCGGATACAGGGTGTATGATATTGTTTTTACAGTGGAATTAAAAAATCCTGGCTTCACCCATAGGTTAGCGGGCATTTTTTTAAACCGCTGTGGAATCAAGAGCATGCGCGCTGTGCCGTCATGAAGGTACGGATTCAGGTTTTACCCAGGGGGAGTTGAATGGATATAGCGGAACTGTTGGCCTTTAGTGTAAAACATGATGCATCGGATCTGCATCTGTCCGCTGGTCTGCCACCCATGATTCGTGTGGATGGTGATATTCGTCGAGTGAATGTACCGGCACTGGATCATAAGGTTGTTCATGGTCTGGTTTATGACATCATGAATGACAAGCAGCGCAAGGATTATGAAGAGTTTCTGGAAACCGATTTCTCTTTTGAGATTCCGGGACTGGCGCGATTCCGGGTCAATGCTTTTAATCAGGATCGTGGTGCCGGGGCAGTTTTTCGTACCATTCCCTCCAAAGTATTAACTCTGGAAGAGCTGGGTGCTCCCGCTTCATTCAAGGAAATTGTGGATGTGCCGCGTGGCATGGTACTGGTAACCGGGCCTACCGGCTCCGGTAAATCGACCACTCTGGCCGCCATGATGGATTACAAGAATGATACCCTGTACGAGCATATCCTGACGATTGAAGACCCGATCGAATTTGTTCACCAAAGTAAGAAATGTCTGGTAAATCAACGTGAAGTGCATCGAGACACTTTAGGATTTAATGAGGCGCTGAGATCGGCATTGCGTCAGGATCCGGACATTATCCTGGTCGGTGAGTTGCGTGATCTGTAAACCATCCGTCTGGCTCTGACCGCCGCCGAAACCGGCCATTTGGTTTTCGGTACGCTGCATACCACCTCGGCCGCTAAAACCATTGACCGTATTATTGACGTATTTCCCGCCGCGGAAAAAGGCATGGTGCGTTCCATGCTGTCCGAATCTTTACGTGCGGTTGTAGCCCAGACTCTGCTGAAAAAAATTGGTGGTGGCCGTATTGCTGCCCATGAAGTCATGATTGGCACGCCAGCTATTCGTAACCTGATTCGTGAAGACAAGGTGGCACAAATGTATTCAGCCATTCAAACCGGCCAAAGCCTGGGCATGCAAACCCTTGATCAGAACCTGGCTGAATTACTGGAAAAAAATCTGGTTACCCGTATTGACGCACGCTCCAAGGCCATGAATAAAGAAAATTTTGAATAGGTGAAAGCAGGCCTGTTCGTGGAGAAAGACAGATGGATTTTGATGCATTACTAAAACTGATGGCCGATAAAAAAGGCTCGGATATGTTTGTCACGGTGGGGGTGCCGCCCAGTATCAAAATTAATGGCCGTGTAACACCGGTATCAAAAACTCCGCTTGGCAGCGCCAAGGTTCGTGAGTTGGTCAGTGCCTTGATGACACCGGAACAGCGTGACGAATTTGCGGCCACCAAAGAATGCCAGTTTGCTTACAGCGTGCCCAAAGTCGGGCGTTTTCGTGTCAGTGCTTTTTATCAGCGTGACTCGGTGGGCATGGTATTGCGTCGTATCGAAACCAAGATTCCTAAGGTAGAAGATTTGCGCCTGCCGCCCATTGTGAAAGACCTGGCCATGACCAAGCGTGGTCTGGTTATTTTTGTCGGCGCCACCGGCACAGGTAAGTCCACCTCTCTGGCAGCAATGGTCGGATACAGAAATAAAAACAGCAGTGGCCACATCATCAGTATTGAAGACCCGGTTGAATTTATGCATCAGCATGAAGGCTGCATTGTGACGCAACGAGAAGTCGGTATAGATACCGAATCTTATGAAGTGGCGCTGAAGAATACTTTGCGTCAGGCGCCGGATGTCATTCTGATTGGCGAAGTTCGCACCACCGCCACCATGGATGCCGCCATTGTGTTCGCGGAAACCGGACATTTGTGCCTGTGTAACCGGTCATTCTAGAGCGTTATTCCCCACCCTTTGATTTTATCCTATCTTACCTGTGACATTGAATTCACAGGAGAAGACAGCATG
>JAHXHF010000362.1 GCA_025656895.1 gamma proteobacterium symbiont of Bathyaustriella thionipta | reverse complement strand
TGGCCAAAAATGCAGGCAATTGACTGAATTCGACGGCGGGCGGGGTCATAGCCCCTCGAAAATAGCGAGTTTTCTGCCGGACACTAACTACCTGGATGGAGCCACAGGCGGAAAAGTTAATGGCGGAAGCTTTTGACAAGAATATGATTGACAAGGATGAATACCCGCAAACAGCGGTCATAGAAGAACGCTGCATCAACATTGTTTCCAATCTTTTTCACGCACCGCAACAGGGTGTGGGAGCTTCGGCCATTGGTTCCAGTGAAGCCGTTATGCTGGCAGGAATGGCCTTGAAGTGGCGCTGGCGTGATCGTCGTCGTGCGCAGGGAAAAGCGGCCGATAAACCCAATCTGATTCTGGGAGCCAATGTACAGGTGGTGTGGGAAAAATTCTGTCGATACTGGGAAGTAGAGCCCAGATACATTCCGATGGAAGAAGGCCGCTATGTCATCAGCCCGCAGGAAGTATTGGCCCTGACCGATGAAAATAGCATTGGCGTAGTGGCTATTCTGGGAACTACCTTTACCGGTGAATATGAACCGGTAGAAGCCATTCATGATGCTTTGCTCAAGCAAAACAGTGAAACCGGCTGGCAAGTACCCATGCATATCGATGCCGCCAGCGGTGGTTTTGTCGCTCCTTTTTTGCAGCCGGAATTAAAATGGGATTTTCGCCTGCCTCTGGTCAAGTCCATTAATGTCTCCGGGCATAAATTCGGGCTGGTATATCCCGGTGTGGGCTGGGTGGTGTGGCGCGATAAACAGGATCTGCCGGAAGACCTGATTTTTCATGTCAACTATCTGGGGGGTGATATGCCGACTTTTACGCTGAACTTTTCACGCCCCGGCAATCAGATTATCGGTCAGTATTATAATTTTCTGCGACTGGGGCGGGCGGGTTATACCCAGATCATGCAGGCCTTGCAAAATATCGCCATGAATCTGGCAAAAAGTATTGCGGATATGGAGGCATTTGAGCTGGTCAGTGACGGCAGCAGTATTCCGGTATTTGCGTTTAAGATAAAACCACACATCAGGCATTACAGTGTTTTTGATATTTCCGCTAAACTGCGCGAATATGGCTGGCAGGTGCCGGCCTATACCATGCCTGAACATGCCGAAAAGGTGGCCGTACTGCGCGTGGTGGTGAGAGAAGGCTTCAGCAGGGATATGGCCGACATGCTGCTCAGAGATATACAAAAATCAGTGGCGCATTTTGAAGCCATGCCCAATCATACAGCCAAAGCGCCCGCGCCACAGTTTGCTCATTGATATGGCGGCTGCAATTTCGTCAATCAACCGTTGGCTGATTTCTGAATGAATAAGCAATCCCAGGCTGTTTTGGCTGCCAGTCCAGCACGTATGCTGCATACAGCCCGGCTGCTGTGGCCGCTGGTTTTGCTGGCTGTGGGCGTGTTGTTTATGCTGTTGCTGTTGCTGGCCGATTCTGTTGCGATATGGCCGCTTCAAAGCAGTCGGCCGCTATTGTTTTTTTTCGCTCTGGCTGCATTGCTGGGTCTTGTACTGATACTGAAAAATCTGCATGGTCAGTTATTAAAACCGCTGGCTTCTCTGGAAACAGCGGTAGCGGGGGTGTGTCAGGGGGAACCACAGGTTTCATTACCGCTGGCAACGCCCGGAGTACTGCACAACATGACCCGGGATATTGACAGTTTAAGTGAAGAGTTGACGGATCTTTACGAAGACATGGACACCCGTGTGGCCAGAGCAACCACTCGTCTGGCACAAAAAACGGCCTCATTACGTATTCTTTATGATGTGGCAGCGGCTATCAATCACAGTGAAGATTTGAATGATCTGCTGCTGCGTTTTTTACGGGTATTGAAAGAACTGGTCGATGCGCGCTCGGCCACGGTATATGTGCTGGGCAATGATCAGGAAAAAAGACTGATTGGCTGCATAGATCTGCAGGACCAGCTGGTGAAAGAAGAGGCCTTGTATCCGCTGACCCTGTGTGCCTGTGGAAAGGCCTTGTCAGCGGGTGATATTTTGTGTGAACGTGGGCTGGAACATTGCAGCAAGCTGGATCACAGGCACATGTTCAGCAGTGATAAAATTGAATTGCTGGAAGTGCCGATTGAATATCACAATGAGATTTTCGGTATGTACAGCCTGTATGTTCGCAAGCGTGCGCCGGGCTCACGGGATGAAGTACTGGAATTGCTGGCCACCATTGGCTCTCACCTGGGTATAGCGGCGGCCAAGCACCGTTCCGACCTTGAAGCCCAACGGCTTTCCATTGTGCAGGAGCGTACCAATCTAGCGCATGAATTACACGACTCTTTGGCGCAAACGCTGGCCAGCCTGCGTTTTCAGGTAAGCATGTTGAGCGATACGCTGTCGCAGCAATGCAGTAATTCCAGCGCACTGAATGAAACAAAAAGGCTGCGTAACGGCCTGGATGAAGCGCATATTGAATTGCGTGAGTTACTGAATAGTTTTCGCGCTCCGGTTGACCGGCGTGGTCTGATAGAATCACTGGAAAGCACCTTGTTGAATTTTCGTCAGGAAACCGGAATTAGTGCTTTTTTTCAAAATGAATGTCATGCTTTGTCGCTTAATCCGAATCAGGAAATGCATGTATTGCGTATTGTTCAGGAGTCACTGAGTAATATTCGCAAGCACGCCGGCGCACATGCGGTACGCGTATTGCTGCGCTGCCGCAAGAGAAACGAGTTGACCCTGTTGATTGAGGATGATGGTGTCGGCTTTGAGAAACCTCCGCTAGCGGTCTATGCCGGAGAGCATATCGGGCTTTCCATTATGCAGGAACGGGCGCGCAGTTTTGGCGCGGAACTTCGCATAGAAAGTGAGCCGGGAGAAGGTACACGCGTGGAAATGCTGATGAGCCATACGCATAAAGAGGAAGAGGCCGAATAAAAGTCATGCGAATTATATTGATTGATGATCACGCGCTGTTTCGTATCGGCGTTAGCGAATTACTGCAGCGACGCGGGCTTGAAGTGATCGCGGCGGTGGGTGATTGTGAAGAAGGCATGCAACGGGTGCGTGATGAAACCCCGGATGTGGTCCTGCTGGATATGCGTATGCCGCAAATGAGTGGCCTGGATGTATTGCGCCAGTTGCGCTCTGAAGAAGTCTCCATGCCATTGGTGATGCTGACCACCAGTCGGGATGAAAATGATGTCATCAATTCCCTGCAACTGGGCGCGCAGGGTTATTTGCTGAAAGACATGGAGCCGGATGAACTGATTTCCGCCTTGCAGGAAATCGTAAGCGGCAATACCGTAGTCGCCAAAGAACTGACCGCAGTGCTGGCAAGAGCGGTAAAAGGCGAAACCGAGCAGCCTGCCAAACACTCGGTACTGGATGCGCTGACACCGCGCGAGCATGAGATTTTATGCCATCTGGCAGAAGGCCAGAGCAACAAGGTGATTGCGCGCAATCTGGGCATATCCGATGGCACGGTAAAATTGCACGTCAAAGCGATACTGCGCAAGCTCAGTGTGCATTCCAGGGTGGAAGCCGCTGTCATCGCCGTCGAACAAAACCTGTGTAATCGCACCGGCAGTTATCTGGAAAATCAATAGAGGCATGCTTACCTATGAAACGATTTATACATCTGATTAAAGATTGCCTGAGAGATGTGCGTGAAATCATGCCCTGGGATCTGGAAGAACGCCTGCAGGAAAATCCTGATCTTTTGATTGTGGATGTACGCGAACCGGAAGAATTCAAAGCCATGCATATAAAAGATTCGCTACATGTGCCGCGAGGCGTACTGGA
The DNA here is from genome assembly GCA_025656895.1 of gamma proteobacterium symbiont of Bathyaustriella thionipta. Lineage (GTDB taxonomy): Bacteria > Pseudomonadota > Gammaproteobacteria > Chromatiales > Chromatiaceae > JAHXHF01. The sequence goes on along the minus strand of JAHXHF010000362.1, from coordinate 1,856 downwards.
ATCGGCCTGCGAATACGATTACGAAGAAACCGAACCACAACTGGTGCAGGCCAGAGAGCGTGAAATTGTGGTGGTATGCCGTTCCGGTTACCGCAGTGTGCTGGCCGCCAACTCATTGATGGTGCTGGGTTACGAAAATGTGGCCTCATTGCAGACCGGTCTGCGCGGCTGGAATGATTACGAACAGCCGATGCAGGACGAGCAGGGCAACGCCGTCAGTCTGGAAGCTGCCGATGAATATTTCTTCGCCAGGCTGCGTGAAGACCAGATGGACCCGGCCCGGCGCCAGGCCCGGTAATTGTGTAAGCCTTTCCCCTCTTTAGCAAAGAGGGGCCAGGGGAGATTAGAAAATCATTCTGAATGCTTGTTGTACATCAATAAGTTATCAGGCTGTTCGAATCCCCCTCGGTCCCCCCTTTTTCAAAGGGGGAGGCGATATTGCAGAGCGGTCTGCGCGGCTGGAATGATTACGAACAGCCGATGCAGGACGAGCAGGGCAACGCCGTCAGTCTGGAAACTGCCGATGAATATTTCTTCGCCAAGCTGCGTGAAGACCAGATGGACCCGGCCCGGCGCCAGGCCCGGTAATTGAGCAAGCCGTTCTCCCTCTTTAGCAAAGAGGGCCATAAGCCGTTCCCCCTCTTTAGCAAAGAGGGGCCAGGGGAGATTAGAAAATCATTCTGAATGCTTGTTGTGCATTGAAGTTATCAGGCTGTTCGAATCCCCCCTCGATCCCCCTTTTTCAAAGGGGGAGGCGATGTCTTTCCGGCGTGGCAAGCATGATTAAGCAGCTAAGCTGTCAGGCGTCAGCCATCGCGCCTTTATACAATCCTTCATAGACCCGCACACGGACCGTTTTTGCATCAGGATGCTGCTGGCGAATTTGCGCGGCAATATGTTGGGCGATGTATTCAATGGTAGTTTCATTGGGCAACAGGCAGAGCGCATTTTTGGGCAGGCTGAGTGCGAAATCTCCCTGTTCGGCCTGATAGGAAAAGCGGCAATGCGGGATGCCGGCAAAATCTTCTTCTGATGTCAGATGCCGCTTGTCGGCCAGATAAATATCGGTCCAGGCATTCGCCCATTCGTCTTCCAGATGGGAGTTGCGTTCATCATTCAAAAAAATCTGTATGCAGGAACGGTGTCCGTGTGCAATACGCTGACAGTTGCCGCTGTGGCTGGAAAGGCCGTGGCTGTAATGAAAAAAAGCATCATCCGTGATCAGCGGGCGTAATGTTACTAGCGTGCTGGTAATATTATCCGGCATCAGTGGTTCTATCAGAGCCAACAGATGAGCGCCCAGCGTTTCGGGGTTGATTTCTTCACTGCCAATAAATCCCAGACCCTGGGCGGGGCCGGAATAAACAACATGGCCGCCGCCGGCCAAGGCCAGTTTTACCGTGAAGCCCTGTTGCCGCTCGCTGATGATTAATTCGGGGCTTTCCAGCGGGCACAGCAGTTTGTGATCGACTGCATCATCTACAAGATTTTTGATCAGTGGTTTCAGGGTGGAAAAGTCCAGCAGCATGCCTTGCGGGTTCAGTTTTCCGCTCAGCTCGACATCCAGCATCCAGGTTTCACCCACCAGCCCACGCTCGGCATCCAGGTAGGAAAAGTCGATGATATTCAGTTGTTCTACGAAAAGTCGGTTCATTGTGTGCTGTACCCGGTCATTATTCTTGGGTTAAGAATACCTTATATTGTTGGCTTCTCAAGTGCGGGACTGCTTTTGTGAGGAAAAAGAGGCCGATCTGCTGGTAGAAACTGTAGGGCAATCGGACTTAAATTCATCCATTGATTACCCGCAGCAAATAGTCATTATCCCAGCCTGCTTTTAGACGTTTTGTTTTGACTCC
>JAHXHF010000175.1 GCA_025656895.1 gamma proteobacterium symbiont of Bathyaustriella thionipta | reverse complement strand
TTTATAAGTTATTTCTATCGGTAGCATGAGCATGCTTATGAATGGTTTTTGCCAAACAAGATTCTTAAAAAAACAGTGAAACTTCAGTCTTAAACCTTCCAGACTGTAAACCTTTTCAGGCTTTATGATGAATCAAATCTATATTGATTAGCTCACAATAATTTACTACTCTGTGCCTGATTCATCGCTTGTTATAAGCTGAAATGATGATTGATGGCAAATTTGCAGTCCATTGTTACCTCCGGCTCTGAACCCAGGGCTTCCATAGAAGCATGGCACCGGGTAGTCCGAGGACTATTACGAAGAGAATGAGCGGGCACGATATGAAAACAAGTCCGGACATCATTCCCGCTTGGATAATTACCCAATAGGCATAGAAAGCGAACCCTGTCAGTACCTGAATGGCCGCTGCCGTTGTCAGGACAGCGGGGGAAACGTACCTTGCCCGGGTCATAAGCAGGCCAACCATGCCGAGCACAAGGTAAGGCAGAGACACCCAGGTAATCCACAGGGTGATACTGACGGCATCTTCAATATTTGAAATGCTAAGTGTTCCTCTTTGCGAAAAATCATAAAGAAGAAAGCCCGAACTGGACAGAATGCCGATGATGATAAGCGCCAGGGCCGTATAGGGTTTTGGTAATGGACTCATGCTATGCGCTTAAACACTCGCAGGTTGGAAGTCTGAGCCCGGATATTCTCTCGCCAGGCCCACGGGAACCTGGCTTTCTTTACGGTCTTTCTGCTCTGGCGAGAGAAGGGGATTGGCCGCAACAAGTAGCACGATTATCCGCTATATGCTTTGTTTACTATCGATATAAACGGGTTGGAACGTGCAAGCCTGTTGCTTTTCCCGTTACATGCCATTGGCAAAATCATCATGATGCACCGGAGTATTGTTACGCATAGTTTTGAGTGCTTTGCCATAGCCGATCAGGATATCCAGGCACCAGTTGAGTCGGGATTTGTAGTAGCTGTCGGCTTCTGTATCGTTATCTTCGGGCTTGCGGTTGAAAACCTTTTCGACATCACGAATGATGAGTTGCTCGGGGATGTAGCAAAGCCGGTTATTTTTGTAACTGCTCATGCGTAGTTCTGCTACCGGGTAAGCGCCACCGTTGGCTGAAGAAACCGCAACAATAAAAGCCGGTTTATGGCCCAGTTCAAAGCGGTTGAACATCAGAAAGAAGTTTTTCAGGCCAGCCGGAACCTGTCCGTGCCATTCCGGAACAATGATGACGAAAGCATCGCTTTTTGATAATTGCTCTTTCAGCGGCGCCAGCCGTGCAACCCAGGTTTCATCCTGTTCCCAGATAGACTGATCCCACAGGGGTAAAGGATTGTCAGCCAGTAAATACAGATAGGGTTCGGCATTATCAAAATCATCCTTAAGCAATGATTCTATATAGCGCCCAATTTTTTCACTTTGGGAAGGGTTGCGGTGGCTGCCGCTTATAATGGTAATCTTCATTCAGGATGCAACCTTTTTCAGAGTGTTTTTGTCCGTATGGTGAAAGATGGCGTCATTGATCGGGATGTAGAGATGGGTGTCTTCCGAATAACTGAAAGTTCCGTCATCATGAACCGTGACATCCAGAGTATAGGCCATTGTTTTATAGGATTCATGCAGATAAATATTCGAGCAGATACCATAGGTTTCCGAGCCGACAGCCGCTTGCAGATGAAATGAACGGCTGTCTTCCCCGGCATCACCACCCGCATTGATGGTAACGCCTCGCGGAATGACAAAGCTGCGTATCACTTGTTGATTCATTTTATCCCATAGCCAGTAGCCGGTTTCTTCATGAAAGCCTTCGTCCTCATCAAGACGCCAACAGGTTGTCGCGTAGCGTAAGCCATAAAGAGCCTGCGGGCCGTTATTCACCGGGCCTAATGGAGAGAAGGTGATTCTTTCGCGGAAGCGGGTTTCGGTTTCCTTGCTGTGAATTCTGGAAAAATCCACACCTTCTGCACCTTCCCAGATACCCGCCAAAGGCGCTAAAGGGCCAAGGTTTTTGATAATTTCATCGCTCATTTTATTCTCCAATATAAAAGTTAATCTGTGTATTGAGTGCGTTTTTTCAAATCATGCAAGCGGCTATGAGTTTCTCTTGTAGAAGAGTGTATCCCTTGTCCGAGGTGTTGACAGCAGAATATTGAAGATCACGTTATATGTAAAATTGATTGTTTATATTAATTTGATAGTTTCCAGCTATTATATTTGCCATTTCAAGCCTGAGTGGCATGTATGGGAGTTTATCGTACATGAACAAAGAGGCTGGGCAGGCCGTGGCTTCCGGGAGGTAATGTGGATGAATTCGGTTATTATACGATGGGGATGCGCAACAAAAGTGGCATTCCATGGTTTTCCGGAATACGGTTATTTTCAACCACGGACAAATCCTCAATGCCTGGCTATGGGTGAGATGATGAAAGGTAATATTCTGCTGTTTGCTGTTTTTCTATTGTATGCCACTGAAGCGGTGTGTCAGACGTATTATGTTGCCAATGCCCCGCTGGGTAATAATCAGAATGCGGGTACGGCTCTTCAGCCCTGGCGTGATATTCAATTCGCGGTTGATCGCTTGAATGGTGGGGATACGCTGGTGGTTACAAAAGGCATCTATCACGAAACGGTGGTTTTTCTGGGGGAGGCTGATTCCGGTGGCCGGGGCAATCCCCTGACCATGATGGGTGAAGAGGGGGCTGTTCTGGATGGTACAGGGTTATTGCCGCTGGGCCGACAGGGGCTGATCTCTATCCATGATGCGCACGATATTGTCATCGATCATCTGCAGATCACAAATTTCCGCACTGCCCAGGGAAAGGAACTGAATGATACCCCGGTGGGGATTTTGATTGATGGAGCCTCGGCTCATGTGCTGCTGAAAAATAACCGCATCAGTCATATCGAAAACCTGTCCAGCTGCGGACAGTCATCGGGCTGTGGCACCGGTGCGAACGGTATCAGTGTTTATGGTGACAGCCCTGTGTCTATTGTCGATCTGGTTTTTTACCGCAATGAAATTTCATATTGCATACTTTCAGCCAGCGAGGCATTCACGCTAAACGGCAATATCGACGGATTTGCGTTGATCGACAACCATGTGCATGACAATAACAATATCGGTTTTGTTTTTGCCGGCTATGAGAGTGACACCTGCGAACTTTGTAGCGATGAACAAAACCGTGCGCGCAATGGCGTTGTGGCCAGGAATCGTTCTATCAATAACTCAACCAATCTGGCATTGGGCGGGTTCAGCAACAATCCCTGGTATGAAGGAGAAGCAGGCAGTGCGGACGGGTTTTATGTTGATGGTGGAAGAAATATTATTTTTGACGGGAATTTCTCAGCGTACAATGACATTGGATTTGAGTTTGCCAGTGAGCATGCGAATAAATCCAGTGAAGATGTTCTGATGGTGAACAATTTTGTCTATCTGAACCGGGAAGCCGGATTATCCCTGGGTGGATATGCGCAAAGCGATCAGGGAGCAGGCGGGGGAAATTCAGCGCGCATTCATGTTAATAACAACTCCTTTTTCAAAAATGCAGGATGGGGCAGCGAGATTGTTTTTTCATTTCGTGTCAGAGATGCGACCCTGGCCAATAATATTATTTATGGCGAGGCTTCTGTCAGCGACAATTTTTTATCGGAAGCAAACGGTCAGTATGAGAATATTAACTGGGTCAATAATCTCTGGTGGTCGGAAGATACTTCGGACAAGTCGGGGGTTCCGGGTACAGCCATTATTCTTGATCCATTGTTTGTTGATGCACAAAACGGCCAGTTGAATCTGGCTGAAAATTCACCGGCCATTGATCTGGGTATAGCCCAGGCTAATATTAATGGCTGGAGCGATGCTTTCTGGGAAAGAGTAGCAGACGGAAACGGCGGTATTTCCGCTCAGGGCATGACCGATATCAATCAGGGTAAGCGTTTTGCCGGTCAGCTGGATTTGGGGGCGGCTGAATTCGGCTCTCAGCCAAACAGTGGCCGCTGTCCGGGGTATTAACCCGGATGTTTCACCCGGGAACGCGATGATCGTGCGGGGATCGTCGTTCCGCTGTGGATTTGCGATTGAGTTAATAGCCCAAGCTATTGATGATTGAGTAAATACCGCGGCTGGGCGGCGAGACCGGTGCGAGGGCGCGTTCAGCGGAGCCCGGTTACTCTTCGTACTTTGCTTATATTCGGTGAATCACCATTAACAACAATGGCTCAATTTCAGAGCGACCGGGTGAAAAATCCGGGTTAGGCCGGCCCTACCGGGCAGGTTTCTGTCAAGCGGCCGTGTTCAGTTTTCTATGGTCTTTAACAGCCGTTCAAAAGCATCAATAAATTTCTGCACGCCTTCCTGCTCCAGTGTGTCGGCTGTTTGTTGCAGATCAATACCAGTTTCATTCAATTGCTCAAGCACTTGTGCCGATGCCTGGTTGCTTTCCAGCAGTCCGGCGCTGGTTTCTCCATGATCACGAAAAGCATTCAGTGTTTTTTGCGGCAGGGTATTGACCGTATTGGGGCCGATCAGACGTTCTACATATTTCACATCGGAATATTGCGGGTTTTTTACGCTGGTACTGGCCCATAACAGGCGTTGCAGTTTGCCGCCGGCGTGGCTGAGACGAGTCCAGCGGTCGCTGTTGCACATAATCTGGTAATCCTGATAGCACTGGTGCGCCAGTGATACGGCCGCTTCTCCCATGAGGTCGGAATGTTCTTCATGGGCTTGCAGTTGCTGATCAATATTACTGTCTATACGGCTGATGAAAAAGCTGGCGACCGAGACCACTTCCGAGATGGATTCTTGCTCTTCCAGGCGCGCCTCCAGACCGGCTACAAAGGCTTCCTGAACGGCCTGATAACGCGTCTGGCTGAACAGCAGGGTGACATTGATGTTAATGCCTTCCGCAGTCAGCTGCTGAATAGCCGGCAGCCCGGCTTGCGTAGCCGGAATCTTGATCATGGCGTTGGGACGGTCGAACAGCTTCCATAAACGTCGTGCGGCCTTTAGCGTGGCTTCGGTATCGTAGGCAATCCGTGGTGAAACTTCCATGCTGACCATGCCGTCATGTCCATCGGCGGCATCAAATACCGGCCTGAGCATATCGGCGGCCTGGCGCAGATCCTGCAATACCAGACGTTCGTATATTTCCAGGGCTGTTTTGCCTTCTTCTTGCAGGCTTTTTATGTCATCCGCATAATCATCATGCTCGCTGATGGCTTTTTCAAGAATGGCCGGGTTTGAAGTAACGCCGCGTATTCCATCCTCATCCATCAGTTTTTGAAAATGGCCGTTGTTCAGCATGGCGCGGTGAATGTCATCCAGCCAGATGCTCTGACCCTGTGTCTGTATATTTTTGACCCGGCTTTGTGACATGAGCTTTTCCTTTTTTGGTTGCAACGCGGGCGCAAGTGAGGGTTGTAGTATCAGATGGCCGCTGGATTTTCAGCTAAGGCTAACAGAACAGGGTAAAAGCTGGCAAGGCATGCAATGGGCTGGATTGTGAGAGGGGCTTTTCTGTGTCATTTTCTGTTAACTGAAGTTTCACTGAAATCCAAATCAACCTGACAGTCAGCCATCAAGCCACCATACGCAAAAGCAGTGAAACAAAATCTTTTT
>JAHXHF010000034.1 GCA_025656895.1 gamma proteobacterium symbiont of Bathyaustriella thionipta | reverse complement strand
GGTAATCAGGAAAGATTTTGTTTCACTGCTTTTGCGTATGGTGGCTTGATGGCTGACTGTCAGGTTGATTTGGATTTCAGTGAAACTTCAGCTTTATTATCGGTTGACGCTTTATCACAGCACTACGCTCGGCATATTGCGGTGGATAATCTTAGCTTCAGCCTGCAAAAAGGTGAAGTTGTGGGCTTTCTCGGCCCCAACGGTGCAGGCAAATCCACTACCATGCGCATGCTGGTGGGGGCGCAGGCTCCCAGCCATGGCCGTGTCTGCATACAGGGCATAGATATTCAGCAAGACCCGATGCAAGCCAAGGCCTGCATTGGCTACCTGCCGGAAAGCCCGCCGCTTTATCCGGAACTGAACGTAGAAGAATATTTACAGTTTTGTGCCCGTCTGCATGGCATCAAAACAGCCACAGCCATCAAACGGGCACTGGATCGTGCCTGTGAACGTTGCGGCCTGCAACCAGTCAGGCACAAACTGATTCGCCATTTATCCAAAGGCTATCAGCAACGTACCGGCATTGCCCAGGCTATTTTGCACGAGCCGCAGCTTATTATTCTGGATGAACCGACCGTGGGGCTGGACCCGAGCCAGATTCGGCAAATCCGCGCCCTGATCCGGCAACTGGCCGATCACAGCGGTATTATTCTGTCCACCCATATTCTGCCGGAAGTACAGACGGTCTGCAGCCGGGTTTTGATTCTGCATCAGGGGCGTATCAGCTATGACGCCAAGCTGTCCGAACAGCAGCCGCGTTATCGCATTCAATTCAGCCGTGAGTTGAGCGCAGCCGAGTCTGCCTCACTGGAAACTCTGGGCGAATCCATCTGCCAGGATAACAACAGCCTGTTAACACCGGCTACTGAAATGGATGCCGGCGAGCTGTTACAGCAACTGGTCAGCAACGGCCTGCCGGTCTGTACTTTCAACCGTGACGATGCCATTGAAAATATCTACCTGCAGATGACCCGGGGCGAGGTAAAAGCCTGATGTTCGCCATTTTACGAAAAGAGCTGCGCAGCCTGTTTGTATCACCGCTGGCCTGGACGCTGTTGGGTGTTATGCAGTTCATTCTGGCCTGGTTGTTTCTGCAGCAACTGGAAGCCTTCGACAAGATACAACCGCGTCTGGTGGCTATGGAGAACGCACCCGGCGTGACCGATCTGGTGGTAACACCCCTGTTTGCCGCTGCCGGCGCTTTGTTGTTATTTGTGGTGCCGGTGCTGGCCATGCGCGGCTTTTCATCGGAATTTCGCAGTGGCAGCATACAGCTATTGCTGGCCGCGCCCATCAGCAAACCGGCACTGGTTCTGGGCAAGTTTTTCGCCCTGCTGGGCTTTCTTTGCATCAGTCTGCTGCTTACCACCTTAATGCCCCTGTCATTACTGTTTGGCACGCAACTGGATATGGGAAAACTGCTGGCAGGGCTGCTGGCGCTGTTTTGCCTGTCGGCCTTCATCTCGGCACTGGGCCTGTTTTTTTCTTCGCTGACCGAGCACCCGGCTGTGGCCGCCATCAGCAGCTATGGCGTTATTCTGTTTTTGTGGATGTTGGGTAACAGCGGTCATTCCGAACTGCCTTCCGCTCTGGCACAGGCCGGTTTTTCTCCCCATTTTGATGCACTGCTCAGCGGCCTGATCGACAGCTACGATGTGATCTATTTTGTAGTGCTCAGCCTGCTTGCATTATTGCTTTGCAGCCAGCGTCTGCATGATCGTTACCACAGTCAGTGAATACAATGCGTACTTTTTTCAACAAACTGAACCGTTACGCCTTTTACCCGCTGTTGCTGCTGCTGGCGTTCAGCCTGCTGTGGCTGGCACAGCGTTATCACTGGCAATGGGACTGGACGCATGAAAACCGCAACAGCCTGTCTGAGCAGACCCTGAGCATTCTGCATAAAATGCAACAGCCGCTGCGGATTGAATCCTATGTCAATGACTCACCCCTGCTGCGTCAGCAAATCCGCACTTTTTTTAAACGTTATCAACAGGCCAAGCCGGATATCAGTCTGAAACTGATCAACCCCGACCTGCAGCCTGAAAAAGCCCGCAACATGGGCGTTACGGTGAATGGTGAACTCGTGATTCATTATCAGGGGCGCATGGAAAAACTGCGCGAGCTGAATGAACAGCATCTTGCCAACGCCCTGCAGCGCCTGCTAATCAACAAGCAACACTGGATCATCGGCCTGAGCGGGAATGGTGAGCGCAAACTGCTGGGGAATTCCAGCAGTGATCTGGGCAAGTTCTCACAGGAGCTGAAACGCAAGGGCTATCACGTCCAGCAACTGAACCCGTCGCAAAGTCAGAGCATTCCTGACAACACCACGGTTCTGTTGATTGCCGGCCCCAGAATCAATTATCTGCCCGGACAATGGCGGCAAATTGAAAACTGGCTCAACCGTGGTGGCAATCTGCTGTGGCTGATGGATTACAGCGACCCGGTGGAGCTGGATAAACTGGGGCAATGGCTGGGGATTGACCGTCTCCCCGGCCTGATTGTCGATGCCGGTGGCAGCGCTCTGGGTGTACAAGACCCGACCATTGCGCTGGTTTCCGATTACCCCGAACACGAAGCCACGCGGGATCTGAAGGTACTCAGCCTGTTCCCGCGCGCTGTGGCGCTGGCGGCTATCCTGCATTCCGGCTGGCAGGCCACGCCTATTCTGCAAACCGGCAACCGCAGCTGGAATGAAACCGGCCCCCTGCAGGAAGCCATTAAACCGGATGCTGCCGATGAACATGTCGGCCCGCTGACATTGGGAATGGCACTGCAACGCGATCAAATGAATAAAAAACAGCGTGTGGTAGTCATCGGCAATGGTCATTTTCTTGCCAACAGCACACTGGGTAATGGCGGCAATCTGCCACTGGGGCTGAACCTGATTCACTGGCTCAGCGGTGAACAACAGCAACTGGACATTCCACTTCACTCGGCGGCTGACCGCACCCTGAAGCTGGGAAAAAGCTGGACACTGCTGTTCGGACTGGGCTTTTTGTTTATGCTGCCCCTGTTACTAATCAGCAGCGGTCTGATTATTCGCTATCGCCGTAACAAACGCTGATATGAACAAGCGTCTGTGGGGAAATCTCATACTGATACTGTTGTCGGCCGCATTGATCGGACTGGCATTCTACGGCCCCACGCCCCAGGACAAAAACTGGCAGGATCTGCCGCCACTTACCTCCTTACAGGCAGAGCAAATTCAGCGTATCCGCATACAAAAATCCCATCATGCAGCCATGCTTCTGCAACGGGAAAACAATCACTGGCGCATGATCAAGCCGCAGCAGGCAGCGGCCAACCTGAACCGTATCAAACAACTGCTGCGCATCAGCCATACCGAAGTGGTACGCCAACTGGACGCGCAGCAGGCTGATCTGGCTCAACTAGGACTGCAACCCCCGCTACTGCAACTGCAACTGAATGATGAGAAACTCGGCTTTGGTCGTACCGACCCCATTCATCATCTGCGTTATGTTTTATATCAGGGAAAAATCAATTTGATTCGCGATGGTTTCCAGCACCATCTGCAAGCGCCCGTCAGCGACTGGCAACAGAGCACCCCCTAGGCTATGCCGGAACTGCCAGAAGTAGAAACCATGCGGCGTGGCATACAGCCGCATCTGCAAAACCAGCGTATCCTCGGTTTTGATCTGCGTGAACACCGGCTGCGCTGGCCCATACCGGAAAGCCTGCGCCGGCAACTGCCCGGCTGCGTGATCCGCAAGGTTCGCCGCCGCGCCAAATATCTGCTGATTGATACCGACCAAGGCAGCCTGCTGCTGCACATGGGCATGTCCGGCAGTTTGCGCATACTGCCCAACCGCACGCCCGCCATGGCCCACGACCACTGGGATTTGCAGCTTGCCAGCGGCCAATGCCTGCGTTTTCGAGACCCCCGGCGTTTCGGTGCAACCTTGTGGATAGACTCACCCGGCAACAGCCACCCGCTACTGGACAAACTGGGGCCGGAACCTTTGTCCGATGAGTTTCATGCCGGGCAACTGTTTGAAAAATCCCGTGGCCGCAAAGTGGCCATTAAAAACTTCATTATGAACAGCCGTATAGTGGTCGGCGTGGGTAATATTTATGCCAGCGAATCTCTGTTCATGGCCGGCATACACCCTTCGCGCCAGGCGCAACGCATTTCAAAAAAACGCTATGCGGCACTCACCCAGGCCATTAAAGAGGTACTGCAAAAAGCCATTGAACAAGGCGGCACCACCCTGCGTGATTTTCAGCAGCAGGACGGGCAACCGGGATATTTTGCCCAGCAACTCAAAGTCTATGGACGCGATGGCAAAGCCTGCCCGGTATGCGGACAAGCGATTCGAAAGCAGGTCATTGGGCAGCGTTCCAGCTATTACTGCGCTGCCTGCCAGCGTTAGCCAGCCGGAATGCCTGATTTATGAGGGGCTTCCTATTGCCCTTTTTATTTATCATTCAGTATTGTCGCCCCTTAATTTTTTCTTTCTACGGCTGCTTGATTGACAATCTGTTGACAGGAGCGGTCGGCACTGAGTGCTTGTGTGACAAACATGGAAAGCGTTTCTGTGGGTGGAAAGCATCTTTCTCTGTGTCTCCCTGTGTCAGCAAGAGATCACTGGTGAGCAGGTTAAAGATACCTTGGTAGTTACTTTCGGCTCGTTGAGATCGGATAAAAAGCTGTTGGGTCTGAATTGAACTGACGGTATGATGCATGCTGACCGGCCTCCGATGTGGGTGGATTGTTTGACGATTTGAAGCCTAACATTTGGTCGGTCATTTTTATTATCTATTCAGTGGTTTGGCCTTAAGTAAGTGCCATTCCTGACCGACCCCTTGTTTCCTTTAAATGAGCATGGCAAGGTGTGTAAGTATGTCTAACAAACAATCAACTCAAACAACACCATAAAATGTCCGGTTATTACTGGCGTTATAACTTGGAGAGAAATATGGAACAGAATCGATTCTTTTTATGGATATCAAGAGCCAGTTCAGTTTTATTTTTACTATTACTTCTTCTCGCTATTGGGTTTCTTTTTCTTGGCGTTTTTCAAAGTAATAAGTGGAATGGAAGAAATACTGTTGAAATTGTTGATGACAAGATAAATGAAGGTATTGAGGATCTGCGTCTAAGTAACATAACAAAAGTATGTGGCAAAGACATTCAGTATGTTAAGTTAAATTCATCTCGTCATTCTAAGGGCTTTTCATCTGGAGGCTACGGATCAAATATAAGGAATGTCGTTTTCTTTGTAGGTCAAGATATGCAGTCTCATTGGATATTTGATACTAACAAATATTTAATTGCCAAGGTGATTCAGCTAAAAACAAAAACTGATGATTGCAAAGATAGTGAAACTGTAGCAATTTATTATGAGGTGAGAAAAGAAGATACCGACGGAAATGGAAAGTTAGATGATGGTGACTCTGTTACAATTTCGTTAACCTCACCTGATGGTTTAAATTACACGGAAATAGAGTCCAACATTACTTCGGTATTAGACCATAGTATTGACGAGGAAGCCTCAATACTAACCCTTTTATTGCAATCAAAGAAAAACCTGATTACCCCTAAGGCTCAGCTACTGAGCCACCACCTGTAGGATAATACTCCTATCAACTTGATGGGAGAAAGAAAATGGCTAAAA
>JAHXHF010000246.1 GCA_025656895.1 gamma proteobacterium symbiont of Bathyaustriella thionipta | reverse complement strand
TTCTCCTGTGAATTCAATGTCACAGGTAAGATAGGATAAAATCAAAGGGTGGGGAATAACGCTCTAGAATGACCGGTTACCGCAAACCGGATCTTTTTGATGGGACATGTTGTCACCTCGCTTCAGTTGTTTTCTGTCACTTCCTGACTAACCTCCAGGCAATTAGCGCTTGCTTTGGCTGCTCTTGTTTTTCTCATGGAAAGACAGTCCTGTATCATGGTTTCATCTCTTTGCCGGTTGACAATAAGTGATCTAATACAGATTGTAATTTCGATTTCGGTAGAGCTCCGGCACTGACGATAATCTGTCCATTCTCGTGCTTTACAAAAATCAAACCCGGTGTTCCCCGAATACCAGCTCTCAGGCCATCCTGCCGGTCCTGTTCTACTTTTTCGGCCATGCTGCCACTAACCAAGCAAGTTCTGAATGCTTCCTCATTCAAGCCAATCTCGCTGGCTAAAGGAAGCAGGTTCTGCAAAGCAAACCCTTCTCCGTTAGAACGGGTCCGTGCAAAAATCTGATCGGTATAACGCCAGAAAGCCGCGTTACCTCCCAACTGTGCTGCACATTCACTGGCCTGGGCCTGTTTTTCCGCTCCCGGATTGTGATAATCCAGAGGAAAATGACGATAAACCCAGTTAACACGGGTGGGATTGTCCTGCAAAAAATGTTGAATAGTGGGGTGCAGCAATTTACAAAAAGGACATTCAAAATCCGAGTATTCCACCAGGCTGACCGGCGCATCAGGATTGCCAAAAATATGATCCTGCGTAACAGAAACCGGACGAAGATTCAGACCCAGTTCAGACAACACGCGTTTTTTCTCGGACACTTCCGTATGTTGTTGTTTAGTCAGCGGGCTCTGCTCATTGCTGTCTATGAATCGAGTGATCACATTTTCTTCATTCAGCTGTTGCTGAAATTTTTCCAGCGATGCTTCCTGATGTTCAAGCGGTTGTGGCAAAACCGGTCTGTTTTCTGCCAAAACGACTCCACTGAGCAAAATACTGACTAAAGCAAATACCCTCATGCTGTATAAAAACACGCTATTCCCATAATGATGTATTTTGATTTTCATATTTTTACAAAATCATTTAGCCGGTGGCTTGTTGCAGCAGGATGCGACCGGCAGCCGGGCGTTATCCCGTGTATTCGCATCGGTAAATTGAAACCAGTAATTTCTCAGTTTTTGCCACATGCCTTCAGAGACCGGAATAGCGGCTTTTTGCAGGCTTTGCAGAATTTCCTGATAACTGCAGACGCGCACGTCATAACTTACTCTCAAACGATGCTTATCCGGCTGTTCATCAATCTGTTGTATACCTTTCAAACCGGCCAGATGCTGATGGATGGCATGCACCTGTGATTCATTCATCAGGCCCGGAATCGTTATTGCATGCCTGAAAATCCACTGACTATTGTCTGTTGCCATGATGCTCACCATTAATTTTCAGAGATCCAGTTCGCTGCGTTTTTGCTCGAACTCCTGTTGCTCAATCTCGCCACGTGCATAACGCTCATTCAGGATATCCAGCGCTGTTTTGCTTTTTTCCTGTGAAGGCGTACCGGCAAAAAAATCCTTAGCAAACCAGATCAGTAATGCGATCAATACAATCCACAAAATCCACATAAATCCTCCCGTAAAAAAGCCCCATTCATGTCCGCCAATCATCTCATCTCTCCTGTGAAAGTGAGTATTATCTATTCACGCAACTTCCCTACCCGCCATGGGGTAGGGAAAGATACTCAACTAACGGCGAAATCTCTGGCCCATCATCTGATCCGCCCTGGCGCGCTGCTCGGGAGTCAGGCTTTTATACAACTCACTGGCCGCTGTATTGGTCTTCTGCATTTGCTGCAGTCCTTGCTGGCGCATGGCAAAGCGTTGTTCACCACTGATCGGAGTTGAGCCACCCATAGTCGCGCGGTGGGCCCGCATTAACGCGGCCTTCTGCTTCATGGCATCGGAAAAGTTTTTCCAGGCAGGTTCCTGCTCGGCGCTGATACCCAGTGTATTTTTCATTCTGCTCATACGCTGTTCGGCCATGGCCATGGGATCACCCTGCATACGCCCGCCTTGATGACCCTGCATTCCCTGTCCCTGCATACCCTGCATACCTCCCGGCCCATGCATCATGCCGTCTTGACCCGGCCCCATACTATTCATGCCCTGAGCGGCCCATGCGCCGCTGTCCAGACTGATTGTCAGGGCCGATGCAGCCGTAATTGCCAGAATTTTTTTGCTTGTCAGTTTCATAACAGTCTCCCGTCGAAGTAAATAAATGAACAGCCTGTTGGCCTGACTTCTATGAGAACTCAATGCTGTAAGCGATGCATGTCGGCTTTGTAAGCTTTTGTAACAACAATGATAATGATTACCCTGTATTACAATTCATTTCCCTATGAGATAAAAAACACGTTAGATTAGACTCCATGAACAGCTCACAAGATCGCATATTGGTGGTGGATGATGACGCGGAAATCCGTCAATTATTGCAGAGCTATCTGCACAGGAACGGTTATCAGGTTAGTCTGGCGGCGGAAGGCAAAGCCATGTGGAATGTTTTGCAGCAGGCTCATATTGATCTGATCGTGCTGGATCTGATGTTGCCGGGTGTAGATGGCCTGGAACTGTGCCGTGAACTGCGTGCCCAATGCAAAATACCGATTATTATGCTGACCGCGCGCGGTGATGAAATGGACCGTATCCTGGGGCTGGAAATGGGAGCGGATGACTATCTGACCAAGCCTTTCAGCGCACGTGAACTGCTGGCGCGAATCAAAGTGGTATTACGCCGGGTACGTGATCTACCCATTGACCCGTTAGCGGATGCTACCCGGGAACTGACTTTTTCCGGCTGGAAGCTGGACTGTCACAGCCAGCAACTCATTTCACCCGATGGCGTGCTGCTGGCTTTAAGCAGTGCTGAGTACCGCCTTCTGCATGTACTTTTGACCCATCCTAACCGGGCGCTTAGCCGTGACCAGTTACTGGACCTGACCCAGGGACGGGATGCCGGCCCCTTTGATCGCAGTATTGACGTACTGATCGGACGCTTGCGCAAACGTCTGCGCGATGATGCCAAACAACCTCAGTTAATCAAAACCGTACGCGGGCGGGGTTATCTTCTCGCCAGCAAGGTTTCCTCTAACGGCTAAGTCTTTGAGATTACTTCCAAAATCACTCTTTGCAAGGCTGGTTCTGTTATTACTCAGTGGCCTGATTGTTGTGCAGTTACTGTCTGCGTTTATCCTGCTGCGTGATCGTGGACAGCTGCTTTATCGTGCCATTCTGGACAATATGATTAATCGCACCACTGCGATTGTACGATTACTTGACTCGATTCCAGCCAGCAAACGAGCCACTCTGCTGCCACTTCTAGGTGGTCGGGAACTGCATGTGCACATCAGCGCACAACCGCTGGCGCTATTGCCCATGAACCCGGAGGCTCAGGCGGCCAGTGATAAAGTCCGGCAACAATTATTGCAGCATTTGTCCGGCGACCGTGAAGTACGTGTATCGGTTGAAGGTCACCTGATGCGTAAGCCCATGCCGGTCATGCGCCCCCGCCCCATGGATAAGCATGATCCTGTTTCACGCCCCTGGGCCTACACCCATGGAATACACGCCATGGCACATTTTTTCCATATTCAAATTCGCTTGCAGGATGGCTCCTGGGTACATTTTGAACATGGACTTTCGGCACAGCGCTTTCGCTGGCCGGTACGCTTACTGGCGGTGCTGGCCATTTTACTGGTCAGTGTTGTATTGCTGTCACTGCTGGGTGTGCGACTGCTCATACATCCATTGCGTGATCTGCGACGAGCGGCAGAAGGACTGGGCAAAGATATTCAACAAGCGCCTTTGGCGGAAAGCGGGCCTACTGAAGTACGGGATACGGCTCAGGCTTTCAATATGATGCAGACACGCCTGAAAAATTATATTCAGGATCGCTCGGCTATCCTGGCAGCAGTTTCTCATGATCTTAAAACCCCGCTGACCCGCCTGCGGCTGCGCAGTGACCTGCTGGATGATGAAGAATTACGCAGCAAGATACAGGCTGACCTGACAGATATGGAATCTATGGTCAATACCACTCTGGATTTCATGCGCGGCAGTGAAAGCAAAGAACCCGGCCAGCGACTGGACTTACTGGCGCTGCTGGAAAGCATTCAGGCCGATGCCGGTGAAGCCGGTAAAATTGTACATATTCACGGTCAATCGATAGCCCCTTACCGGGGACGTCCACTGGCTTTGAAACGCTGCCTGGTTAATCTGATTGAGAATGCGCTGCGCTATGCGGGAGAAGCCGATATTAAATTGAGCGAAGTCGGGCAAGAGATACAGATCACCATTTGCGACAAAGGGCCGGGGATTCCTGAAGACTTGCTCGACAAAGTGTTTGACCCGTTTTTCAGGCTGGAGGCATCCCGCGCCAAACACAGTGGCGGTACCGGCCTGGGGCTGGGCATTGCGCGTAATATTGCGCGAGCCCACGGCGGTGATCTTACTCTGAAAAATAATTCGGAGGGAGGACTTTGCGCCTGCCTGATTCTGCCACGATGAATCTTCCATTAAGCCTTACAGTAGATAAACTCAGGAATCTCGCATGAATATCTGGGGCCTGTTAATCCTTATGGTGCTGCTGCTTGTTGCCGCATTACCATGGCTGATTCACCGGCTGTATCGGGCCCCGGTCAATCAATCACGCAAAACACCGGCTGATTTTGGCCTGCCGTATCGCAATGAACGCATCACCACCGTGCATGACAAACAATTGGCAACCTGGTTTATTCCACCTTCGAATAAGCGGCTGAAAAGCCCGGCGGTAACCCTGCTGCATGGTTGGGGCGGCCATGCCGGACACATGCTGCCGTTTGCATCGCTTTTGCATGAAGCCGGTTATGCCGTGTTACTGCTGGAAGCGCGTAATCATGGCAACAGTGACCGCGACAGCTTTTCTTCCATGCCACGCTTTGCCGAAGATATGGAACATGCTCTGGACTGGCTCAAACAGCAGCCTGAAGTGGACAGTGAACAGTTATTCCTGCTGGGGCATTCGCTGGGAGCCGCCGCCACGCTACTGCTGGCATCACGGCGTAATGATCTTGCCGGAGTGGTCAGTGTGGCCGCATTCTCGCACCCCGCCAGTATGATGCGGCGGCAAATGCAGGCACAGCATATTCCGTATTTTCCAATCGGCTGGCTGGTACTGCGTTACATTCAGTGGGTCATAGGCGCACGTCTGGATGATATTGCCCCCAGCCACACCATTAGCCAAATCAGCGCCCCGGTATTACTCATTCACGGACAGGATGACCAGACAGTAGCAGTGGAAGATGCGCTGCAAATCCATGCTCATCGCAGAGATGAACGGGTGCAATTGATGTTGTTGGAAAACAGCGGCCACGATCTCAGAAAAGCTCTTTCAAGCCATGCCGAAGCCTTGCTGGCTTTTTTCAAAAAACACACAAAATCCGGGTAATGAGCCCTGTCAGATACGGTGCTTAAGCTCATCACTGACAATGTGTATACAGCCCCCCTCTTTAGCAAAGAGGGGCCGGGGGGAGATTAGAAATATCTAAATATTTGCTGGAATATCAAGAATTTACAAATCTGGCCGAATCCCCCTCGATCCCCCTTTTCCAAAGGGGGAGGCGGAGATTTCTTGTTCCTGCCTGCCAGAAATGGGTTGTC
>JAHXHF010000058.1 GCA_025656895.1 gamma proteobacterium symbiont of Bathyaustriella thionipta | reverse complement strand
ACGGGGCAGCGCCGTCCTGCTGCAAGTGAAACGATGTGTGCAACTTAAATTAACGGATATTTTGTCTTGACTCAGGGGTCCACTTTACATTGCCGGCAAAAACAAGAGTGCTACAAAAAATACAACAGGCGGAGATTATTTTTTTCATGGTAATCAATAACCGATAGATCCAATTTGCAGGTTTTCAGGTAATTGATGCAGACGCATTACATCACTTTCAATGCGGCCATCCGCTGATAGCTTGAACCAGCGTAAACCCGGTGCCAGCGCGTCAATCTGGAACTTGTCTTCACCCGGCTTGAATTGCACACAGGTGGAAGGCGTGCCAAATAATTGTAAAGAAGCACGCTGGTGTTGAAAGGCCTGGTGTATATGTCCCCAGACCAGCGCCCGTACCTGACTATATGCATCCAGTATAGTAAATAATTCGGCCTGATTGGTCAGAGCCATATTGTCTATCCAGGTGCTGCCTACGTGTATGGCCTGATGGTGCAAAACGACCATGGTATGCTGCAGCGGGTGGCTTTCCAGACTGTGCTGCAGGGCATCCAGCTCGGCAGGCTTTAAAAAGCCTTTTTCAGAACCGGCGATACTGGAATCCAGAAATACAAAAGACCAGTTTTTTAATTGAAAGTCTCTTTTTACACAACAGGCCAGGCTGTCCAGTTGCAAGTGCATAACGTGCGATTCATCATGATTACCGGGCAGGCAGAAAATGGGCACGTTCAAAACACTGAACAATTCCTGTAAATGTTTGTAACCTTTGGCAGAATGATCATGCACCAGATCACCGCTGACAATAACAAAATCCAGTAGCGGAAATTCATCCAGTGCCAGCTGAATGACCTGTTGTAAAGTGTTGTAGGTGTTCACCCCCAGTAACTGTCCGTCCTTGTCCGCAAACAGATGCGGGTCGGTAATCTGCAGCACACACAGGTCATCCGTTGGCCTGTCCTTGGGTAAATTATGGCTGGCAGTCAAAATAATTCATGCTCTTAGGTTGCTCATCATCCAAATACCAGTGTAGTTAAGCAATTCTTGCTCTGATAAGGTTTTCGATCATCCCACCGGATTGCTCAGGATGCAAATGATGCAATGCGATTAACATCACATTTCTGACTGACGGTATCCGGCTGGTTTTCTTTGTGAAAATTGATACTATCGCTGTATGACATTGACTGAGCTGAAATATATTGTTGCGGTGGCTCGCGAGCACCACTTTGGCCGTGCCGCCGAAAGTTGCTTTGTCAGTCAGCCCACGCTCAGCGTGGCGGTCAAAAAAATTGAGGCGGAATTGGGTGTCAGCCTGTTTGAACGCCGTAGTGGTGATGTGGCGGTAACCACGATTGGTGAGCAGGTTGTTTCCCAGGCTTTACGGGTGCTGGAAGAAGTCAGTGTGATTAACAAGATTGCACAACATGGCGCCAATCAATTGGCAGGCCCACTACGTGTGGGGGCTATTTATACCATTGGCCCCTATTTATTTCCTCAATTAATCCCGTTGCTGGCCGAGAATGCTCCTGAAATGCCGCTGATGGTGCAGGAGAATTATACGGCTGCACTGGCAACCAAACTGCGGCAGGGTGATCTGGATGTGATTATCATTTCTTTGCCTTTTGAAGAACCCGGCATTGAAACCACGATTATTTATGAAGAGCCTTTTGTCGCTTTGCTGCCCAGCTCGCACCCGCTGACGAACCATCGTCAGGTAGAGGTCGATGAATTGGCTTCGGAAACCGTTTTGTTACTGGGGGCAGGGCACTGCTTCCGGGATCAGGTGTTACAGGCCTGCCCCAGTTGCTTGCAGGTTCAGGCCTCGGATGGTGTCAGCCAGAAAAATCTGGAAGGCGGCTCGCTGGAAACCATTCGTTATATGGTGGCATCCGGCCTGGGGGTAACGATTCTACCTTGTACCGCTGCTGGCGCGGATCATTTTTCACAACGCCTGGTCAGTGTGCGCCGTTTCAGTGATATCAATCCCAGCCGCAAGGTGGCGCTGGCCTGGCGCAAAAGTTTTCCTCGTCCGCAAGCCATTGAATTAATGGGTGACTTGATTCGTAACAGCCATTTTTCGACCTGTATCAAAGCATTAAAATAACAAGCTCTTCCGCGTTTGAAAGGCTTTCGGACTGTTGTTTCCATGAGTCTGGTAACTACTGGCTAAGCAGCCAAATAGGTCGGTAACGGTTCGAATTGTCTCTGAAATCAGCCATATTACGGCAAACTGAATCGTTTTAAAAAGGATAGATTATGCACAAAACCTCAATGGATGAGCTGGTTCAGCGACTGCACAGCCTGCAGGCGGAACTGGAAAGCGAAATAGATCATTTGCTGCGTGAAAAGCGCCATGCCTTCCGCTACAGTCTGGAGCAGGGCAAGGTGCGTTTTGAGCAGGGTGTGAAAGCGCTGCATCGTCGTGAAAAAGTAGCGCTATGGCTTTATCTGCGTAGGGCGAAACCGGGGCATATACTGACAGCGCCGGTTATTTACAGCCTGATTGTTCCTTTTATGCTGGTTGATCTCATGGTTACGTTCTACCAGCAGATTTGTTTTCGTGCCTATGGTATTCCGCGAGTAGTACGAGGGCGGTATGTGGTTATTGATCGACATCATCTGGCTTATCTGAATGTGATCGAAAAGCTTAACTGCCTTTATTGCGGCTATTGCAATGGTGTGCTGGAGTATGTGCGTGAGGTGTCAGCCCGTACCGAGCAATACTGGTGCCCCATAAAGCATGCTCTGCGTACACCGGACCCACATCATCTGACGGATCAATTTGTTGATTATGGCGATGCCGAGAACTATAAAAATCAGTTGCAAAAACTGCGCAAAGAGATGGCCACTCTGAAGCGGAAGGCTGCACGTCCTTCAGGTAGTGAAACGGGTGAGCAAGATGAATGGGAAACTTCTACAAATAATATCGGCCTGCCCATAACAAATGCGCCATTAAATTTGACTAACCACCTTTAGTATTATCAGTAACCAATTGATTATTTTAGTAAAATATTTATATTCATGTGGTTTGTAATCGCTGTTTCAGGTCATTCCGGGCAGGCATCCAAATGTCATAGCCATTGCCTAATACAACAATAAGAATAAACAATTTCAACTATTACCCAGGCTTCTCTATATTGGTCACATCCCGGACTCGGGATGTGCACATCTACAACCTTTAGAGGAGAGACATAATATGTCATTGAAAGGTACTAAAACCGAACAGGCGCTGAAAGATGCGTTTGCTGGTGAATCTCAGGCTAACCGACGTTATCTGTATTTTGCAGCCAAAGCCGATGTTGAAGGTTACAACGACGTAGCGGCTGTTTTCCGTTCTACCGCAGAAGGTGAAACCGGCCACGCGCACGGTCATCTGGAATATCTGGAAGAAGTCGGTGATCCGGCTACCGGTCTGCCAATCGGCCCGACCGGCGACAACCTGAAATCTGCCATTGCCGGCGAAACCCATGAATACACCGATATGTATCCGGGTATGGCCAAAGATGCGCGTGATGAAAGCTTTGACGAAATCGCTGACTGGTTTGAAACTCTGGCTAAAGCCGAGCGTTCTCATGCCAACCGTTTCCAGAAAGCACTGGATTCACTGGACGACTAAGTTCGTTGCTTGATTGATGACCGGTCATCTGGCCGGTCATTATTTCATTACTTTTCATACAGTTACAGGCAGAAGCATTATGAGCGGAACAAGAGAAGGCAGTCTGGGCGCGCCCACCCGGCATGCGCTGGATTGGAAATCAGCCGCGTTCTATGACGAAGATGCGCTTACTAGCGAACTGGAGCGGGTGTATGACATCTGTCACGGTTGCCGTCGTTGCGTCAGCTTGTGTAATGCTTTTCCCACTTTATTTGATCTGGTGGATGAATCTTCTACCATGGAAGTGGATGGTGTGGATAAAAAAGACTACTGGAAAGTGGTCGATCAATGTTATTTATGCGACCTGTGCTTTCTGACCAAATGCCCGTATGTGCCACCACATGAATGGAATGTGGATTTTCCGCATCTTATGCTGCAGGCCAAGGCAGTTAAATTCAAGCAACAGGGTGCTTCCAGCCGCGATAAATTTTTATCCAGCACGGATCGGGTCGGTTCACTGGCGGGTATTCCCATTGTAGTGAATGCAGTCAATGCGGCCAATAAAAACGCGGCTGTTCGCTCGATTATGGACAACAGCTTTGGTATTTCCAAAGACGCAGTTGTGCCGGAATATCACAGCAACACCTTGCGTAAACAGTTGGCCGACCATCTGAATACCCCTGCCAATGGCGAAGCTGCCGGACGCACTCAGGGGCAGGTGGCTTTGTTTACCACCTGTTACTGCAATTACAACGCACCTGATATCGGTATGGATATGGTGCGTGTTCTGGAACACAACGATATCCCGGTACGTCTGGCGGATAAAGAAAAATGCTGCGGTATGCCCAAACTGGAACTGGGTGATCTTGAAGCCGTTGAAGCCTTGAAAAATGCGAATATCCCGGTGCTGGCCAAACTGGTGGATGAAGGCTGGGATATTATCTCACCCATTCCGTCCTGTGTACTGATGTTCAAGCAGGAACTGCCCCTGCTGTTTCCTGATGATGAAGCGGTCATCAAAGTGCGTGATGCCATGTTCGATCCGTTCGAATACCTGATGTTACGGCATAAAGAAGGCAAGTTAAAAACTGATTTTAAACAATCACTTGGAAAGGTGTCTTATCAAGTGGCCTGTCATCAGCGGGTACAGAAAATCGGCATGAAAACCCGTGATGCTCTGAAGCTTGTACCGGATACGGAAGTGGAAGCCATTGAACGCTGTTCCGGACATGACGGAACTTACGCGGTCAAAAAAGAATTCCATGAATTTGCCAATAAAATTTGCCGGCCGGTGGTTAATCGCATCAAAAAAGCCGAACCGGATCACTACACCAGTGATTGTGTTATGGCGGGCGAACACATTGCCAAAAATATGGGGGGTGATAAAGATCCTGAGCATCCTGTTACCCTGTTACGTATTGCCTACGGCCTTTGAGTTTGACTGATTCCGAACCTGCGAGAGAGAGCACCATGAACAAGCTGACACGAGATGACCTGTATTCACTGGAAAAATATGCCGACATGCGCACCGATTTTCGCACACGGCTTATGCAGCACAAACACAACCGCAAGGTAGCTATAGGTCCTAACGCCACGCTGTATTTTGAAGACCGTCTGACCATGCAGTATCAAATTCAGGAAATGCTGCGGGTTGAGCGTATCTTTGAGAAAGAAGCCATTCAGGAAGAATTGGACGCATATAATCCGTTGATTCCGGATGGCTCAAACTGGAAAGCCACCTTCATGCTGGAATATTCAGATATTGATGAGCGCCGTGCCGCATTGGCTAAAATGATTGGTATTGAAGACCGGGTATGGGTGCAGGTCGAGGGCTTTGATAAAGTGTGGGCCATCGCTGATGAAGATATGGAACGTGAAGATGCTGATAAGACCTCGGCGGTGCATTTTATGCGTTTTGAATTGAGCGAGGCTATTTTAGCCGCTTTGAAAGCGGGCAAAACGCTCAGTATGGGGATAGAACATCCGGCATATAGTCACCAGGTTACACAAATCAAGGACGACACCCGAGCCTCTTTGCTGCAAGACCTTAATCTCGCCTAACTAGTGTCCGGCAGAAAACTCGCTATTTTCGAGGGGCTATGACCCCGCCCGCCGTCGAATTCAGTCAATTGCCTGCATTTTTGGCCA
>JAHXHF010000153.1 GCA_025656895.1 gamma proteobacterium symbiont of Bathyaustriella thionipta | reverse complement strand
TTTTCTCTTCTTTCTTTCGCTCATTGGTTCATTTCTCCCATCACAGAGTACAGCTTAAACTACTGTCTTGATTATGGGGTCCACTTTAATATTCATGTAACTGGATATTTCTAAACCGTTTGGGTAAATTTATCCGAATATTGTCAATCATTGCCCCCGCACCATTCAACACCATTTCATCATCCGTAATTTCACCAAATAAATATTCACGATTTTGGGTGATAATGGTGACAAAATACCGCCCTGCCTGTGAATAATCATAATTTTTTAATCGAATGGACCGGCGAAAGTGGATTTTTGGATCACATCCCATCACTTACCAGCTGCGCGGCTTCGGCTACATCGACCGTGACCAGGCGGGAAACCCCGGGTTCGTGCATGGTTACACCGGAAAGCTGGTTGGCCAGTTCCATGGTTACTTTATTATGGGTAATAAAGATAAACTGCACATGCTCTGACATTTCTCGCACCAGTTGGCAAAAACGCCCGACGTTGGCATCATCCAGTGGCGCGTCTACTTCATCCAGCATACAGAAAGGGGCCGGGTTCAGCTCGAAAATAGAGAACACCAGCGATACGGCCGTTAACGCTTTTTCACCACCGGATAACAGGTGAATGCTGGTGTTGCGTTTGCCCGGTGGTCGCGCCATGACCGTGACGCCGGTATCCAGCAAGTCATCGCCCGTCAGTTCCAGATAGGCGTGTCCGCCACCAAACAGTTTGGGAAACATGCGCTGTATGCCGGCGTTGACCTTGTCGTAGGTTTCTTTAAAACGGGTGCGGGTTTCGCGGTCAATTTTGCGAATGGCATTTTCCAGTGTTTCCAGGGACTTGTTGACATCGGCCGATTGGGACTGCAGATATTGCATGCGTTCGGAGTGTTCTTCAAATTCATCAATCGCGGCCAGGTTGATAGGCCCCAGACGCTGAATGCGGCGTTGCAGTTGTTCCAGTTGTTCCTGCCAGCGACCGGGATTGGCATCGGCAGGCAGCCCGGCCATCAATTCAGCCGAATTAAAGTCGCCGGCCTGTAATTGTTCCTGTACGGCATGCAGTCTGAATTCATTTTCCTGATGTTGGGCACGCGCACGGTCTGTTTCTGTCCGCGCCTGGGTAATATTTTGTTCTATCGTGGCGCGTTGCTGGTCTTTTTCACGCAGGTTGAAATCTATTTTCTGCAGAAGCGCGCGCGCGTTGCTTAATTCATTTTCAATAACAACCCGCTGTGCCAAAGCCTTTTCAAGTTCCTGTTGCAATTCCTGTAAGGGATCGGCCGATTCCTGCAAGCGGGTTTTCAGCCCGGTATGGCGTTGCAGCAGGCTACAGTCCTGCTGTTGCAGGCGCTCAATGCTTTGTTTGAGTGAATCATGTGAACTTTTCAAAGATTGTACTTTTAGCGCAATCTCATGAATTTGTTTGCGTAACTGGCGTGCTCCTTCGCGCTGCTGATTCAGGTTTTCACGATATTGGTCACGTTCGGCTACCAGCGCTTCCCGCTGACCGGCCAGTGTTTCAATTTCAGCCAGCGCTTCATGCAGACGGCTGCGCGCTGCATGGCTGTCCTGTTCATCCTGTTTTTTGCGTTGTTCGATTTCCTGGCATTCTTCAGCAATAGCCTTGTGCCGGTTTTGCAGATGTTGCAGGCGTGTCTGGCGCGCTCCCAGCTGTGAATTCAGTTCGGATAAGGAACGGTTGCTTTGATTCAGCTTCTGGCGCAATTGTTCCTGCTGTGCTTCCTGCGTTTGCAGCTGTTGACGATTGCGATTTAAATCAGCTTCAGCCTCGCTTATATCGGCTTCCATGCGGCTGATTTCGGCTTGCAGTTGTTTTATTTCTTCAATACGCTGCAAGACTCCGGAGGTGGCGGCATCCGCTGCGTGGTAACGTACCCAGTTTGGCCCCAGCCAGACACCCTGTGCCGTAATGATGGATTCATGGGGCTGCAAATGAGCGCGCATTGACAGTGCTGTGCGCAAGTCTTCCGCCACCAGTACAGATGCCAGCAGCGGCGCAAGATTCAAATCTGTTTCTATTTTGGCACTGAGGCGATCTGCGGAAACCGTTGTATCAATATTCAGGGCGTTATCGAGCAAATCCAGTGCACCGGATTGGAGACTGTCAAAAGGCAGGTTTTGAACATTCAGTGCTTCACCGCAGAGCATTTGCAAACGTTGCCCCAGCACGGCTTCTACCGCAACTCTCCATTGCTTATCAACTTTAATATTTTCCGATAAGCTTTTGTAATCTATTAAATTATTTTGTTCCAGCCATTGTTTTTTATGCTTGTCCTGCTTGCCCAGCGATGACTGGTGCAAAGCCTGCAGAGCGGACATGCGTCCCCTGGCTTTTTGCTGTTGGCCACGCAGCGTATTGAGCCGGTTGGCTCTTTCACGGTTTTCGGTTCGTAGTCTGCTGATGTCCTCACGCACATCCTGAAGATTTTTTTCATCAGAATTAATCTGTTGTCCGGCATTGCTTATCTTTTTCCTGAGTGAATTGATCTGCTCATCCAGTCCTGTATCCTGCAGGTTTTGCTGTTCCTGCTGCAATCTTTGCAGACGCTGTGTATTTTGTTTTTCGCGTTCTTCAAAATGGTTGATGCGGGTACGTTCAACTTGTGCGGTTTGTGAGGGCTGCGCCGCATGTTGATTAAAAGTGTCCCATTTTTTGTCCCAGTCGGCCATGGCTGACTCTGCCCGGGCCAGTGTTTGTGCCGAGTTTTCATCCGCCTGGTTCAGTGCCTGCAATTGTGGTTCATGCTCAGCCAGTTGAGCTTTTACTTGCTCGATTTTGTTCTGATCCTGGGTTAAATTAGCCTCATTGTCCTTGATTGAGCGCTCAAGTTGCTCGATGTCCTGTGACAGATTCAGACGTGTGCTTTTGTGGTGTTTAATGGCTTGTTCCAGACGCGCAATTTCACTGCCAATTTCATAGAAACGCCCCTGGATTTCGTTAAACTGCTGTTGCGACACATTGTGCTGCGCACGCTGTTGTTCAATATCTTTTTCCAGATTACGCAGATCGGCAATACGGGCTTGCAAGCGATTCTCCGCTTGCGCCAGAGTACGCGTGCGCTGTTCCAGTTCCTGCAGAATCTGGTGCTCGTTCAAGGCCAGTAATTCAGCCTGAAAACGTCTTTCATCAACCTTGAACAGTTTATATTTTTCAGCTATTTTTGATTGTTTTTCAAGGCGTTGAAGCTGCTTTCCAACTTCTTCGGTTAAGTCATTCAGACGATCCAGGTTATCGCGTGTGTGAGCAATGCGTTTTTCGGTTTCCTTGCGTCGTTCTTTATATTTTGAAATACCGGCCGCTTCTTCCAGATAGACCCGCAGTTCTTCGGGCTTGGCCTCAATAACGCGGGAAATCATGCCTTGTTCAATAATGGAATAACTGCGCGGCCCAAGCCCGGTGCCGAGGAACAAATCGGTAATATCACGCCGCCGGCATCGCGTACTGTTCAGAAAATAATGTGACTGGCCATCACGGGACACCTGGCGCTTGACCGAAATTTGCCCGTAAGTAGCATATTCACCACCCACTTTGCCGTCACTGTTGTCAAACAACAGTTCAATACTGGCGCTACCCACCGGCTTGCGCGAGTTGGAGCCATTAAAAATGACATCGGCCATGGATTCACCACGCAGCATTTTGGCCGAACTTTCACCCATAACCCAGCGCACGGCATCAATCACATTGGACTTGCCACAACCATTAGGGCCGACAATAGCCACCAGATTACTCGGCAGAGCTACCGTTGTCGGGTCAACAAAGGACTTGAAGCCCGCT
Source organism: gamma proteobacterium symbiont of Bathyaustriella thionipta (assembly GCA_025656895.1). GTDB lineage: Bacteria > Pseudomonadota > Gammaproteobacteria > Chromatiales > Chromatiaceae > JAHXHF01. The sequence continues at coordinate 1,955 of JAHXHF010000153.1, read as the reverse complement.
AGCTTGATTTTTTCCAGACGCATAGCGGCTAACCTTAAGAAATTACAGCGGCGGACACAAGCAATAAGTGTGAATGAAATCTCTATTGCAGAACAGGGAGATAAAAATCGGACTGGCTCATGACATCGGCCACGTCAAAAACTATACTGGGCGACCCATTCAAACCGGCATCAATCTTATGTCCAGCCAACCCAGCAAAACGCTCGAAACCTTTGATAACCCGAATCCAGAGAGTGATTACAGCATTCGTATTCAGGTGCCGGAGTTCACCTGCCTGTGTCCCAAGACCGGGCAGCCGGATTTTGCCGAATTATTGATCGAATATGTACCCGATCAATCATGTGTCGAATTAAAAGCACTGAAGATGTACGTCTGGTCTTTTCGCGATGAAGGCGCTTTTCATGAAGCGGTCAGCAACCGCATTCTGCAGGATCTGGTGGCCGCCACAAAGCCACGTTTCATGCGTTTGACGGCCGATTTTAATGTGCGCGGTGGTATTTATACTCAGGTAATTGTCGAACACCGCGCCGAACACTGGACGCCGGCAATCCCCGTTTCGCTGCCCGGATGAACGGGTCACTGTTCAACGGACCGCTGCAATCAGGCCGCGCTGCGTCAATATGGGATATGGGCATTTCATGGTAAAAAACCAGTTCTTGCACTCATCAGGCATTCTTTTGCTATGATTATCCGGTATTTCAAGGATGATTCAGCCTGTGGTATTGATTAATCAGGCGCTTTGCTTGTTATACTTGCAGGATACATAACATCGGTATTTTCGCACTTGTGGCGGATAAATTGAGGAGCAGCAAATGTCTGAAGAGCTATACAGCGATCGATCCGGTCACTCTTGCGTCGTATTTCGTGACCTGGTGCAAGGTGAAGGCGTACAGTCCAACCAGTTTTTGCTGTTTGACAGTGAGCATGCTGCTGTCATTGATCCGGGTGGCGAACTGACCTACAACCGGCTGTTTATGGCGCTCAGCAACTACACCAAGGTAAGAAATCTGGACTATGTTATTGCCTCGCATCAGGACCCGGATATTGTCGCTTCGCTAAACAAGTGGCTGGTCGGTACCGATGCCAAAATTGTTGTGCCCGCCTTGTGGGAGCGATTCATCCCTCACTACACCCGGCCAGGTAAAACCGAAGGCCGGGTTATTGCCATTCCGGATCAGGGGGCCATCCTGAATCTGGGGAAACTGCAATTAAAAGCCCTGCCGGCACATTTTTTACATGCCGAAGGTAATTTTCAATTCTATGATCCGATCAGCAAGATACTGTTTTCGGGAGATATGGGGGCTAATTTGTGTCCACGAACCGACCTTGATGAACCCATTAAAAGTATCAGCGAAATCATGCCTTATATGGAAGGTTTTCACCAACGCTACATGAACTCCAACAAGATCTGTCGCTATTGGGTCAATATGGTGCGTACTCTGGATATTGAAATGATGGTTCCTCAGCATGGTCGGGCTTTTGTAGGCAAGAAGGTTGTGGCTGAGAGTTCCTGGACTGGATTGAGAACCTTCAGTGTGGCATTGATCTGTTCACACAGGCGCACTACAAAGCACCTTAAAAGAACAAAAAAAACGGTGGAATCCCGTATTTCCAGGAGGCAGAGGAAATACGGAATATCCACCGTCATCGCGCGCGAGCGTGGCTACTGACCACATGGGTAACTTTAGCAGAGCGGTTTCTGGCGGGTGCTGACCTGGGTCAATAATTCGCAATAGCTCTTCTGCATTATCCGTATATCCAATTCATGGGCACGGGTTTTTGGGATGATTGGATGTATTGTTTCACTTCTTGCTGGCTGGTTTCATCCGATTAACGCAGTTTTCTTCTTGCAATCTATTAATAGAAGTACTGAAGTTTCACTGAAATCCAAATCAACCTGACAGTCAGCCATCAAGCCACCATACGCAAAAGCAGTGAAACAAAATCTTTTTCCC
>JAHXHF010000361.1 GCA_025656895.1 gamma proteobacterium symbiont of Bathyaustriella thionipta | reverse complement strand
ATTTATAAGTTATTTCTATCGGTAGCATGAGCATGCTTATGAATGGTTTTTGCCAAACAAGATTCTTAAAAAAACAGTGAAACTTCAGTGAGTTAGTCTTGGCCTCATAACCGTCACAAATGACTGCAAACTGTCATAATGGGACAGCTTCACAGGAAACTGCAAGCCATGTACTTAGCGTGTAAAATGGCCAACAGAGTCTGAATTCAATATATACAGATCACAACATTATGATGACAAACAAAAAAAGCCGCGCCTCCCTTATTCTTGTTTTACTGCTACTCAGTACACCTCTGGCAGCCTACAACTACATCTATGTCGATAAAAATGGCCGCACCCAGATGGAAGGCTCTCTGCCTCCTGAGATCGCAGCCAGAGGCGACTACAAAATAGTCAGTAATAGCGGGCGGTTCATTAAAAACGTCCCCTTATCCAAAACCCCGGAGCAGCGCGCAAAAGAAAAGGAAGAAGAACGCCTGAGAAAAATCAATGAGGCCATCATTGCCGAAGAAAAGGCTCAGGATCAGATATTACTCAAAACATACCAGTCGGTTGATGAAATTCAGCTGGCACTGAAAAGGCAGCTGGAATCTATCGATGTTCGCATTCAGGTGACACGAGGAACCATTAAACGCCTCAAAGTTCGCCTGGAGGGCTTACAAAAAGACGCCGCTCAAGCCGAGCGTGCCGGACGGCCTATAACCAAAAATCTCTTACAGGATATTGACGGTACCCGCAATCAACTTAAAAAGTCCTATGAATCCATTATTCTTGCAGAAAAAAAGAAAGAGAAAATCCGCGATTCTTTCAATGATGACATGAAACGATTTGCCTCGCTCACCAAGTTAAAAGCAGACAGCGAAGAGCCTGTTGTTGTTATCAGCCACAATGCGGTTATCTCTCTGCTGGAAACGGTCTATGAATGCAAGGACAAGCTGGATTGTGATGCCGCCTGGATTCGCGCTGAAGCCTATACCCGGAAATACGCAACTACACATATGCAAATGCTGGGTAAACGCATCATCATGACCGCACGTCCCATACGCAACGATGACCTCAGTATCACCGTATCACGCATCGAGCCCGACCAGACTGCGGAAGCCGGCCAGCCTGTACAACTGTTTCTGGATCTGCAATGCAGAAATAATACAAAAGGCCAAGACCTGTGTAACAGCGACACCTCTAAAAAAATCAAAAAGGAATTCAAGGCCTATGTTGCTGACAATGCCGAAGAAAAACAGCAACTGCTGACGGAGAGGAAACGTCGATAAGAACCTTCCAGCCGCTGAGCTCATCGAATAGTCCATGCTCAGGCACTTTGAGTTCAAACTAAACCGTTTTGAGCCCGAAGGAGCATCCTTGTATCTAAAATCATTATTAAGAACCGGCGCAGGTCTGTTGGACTTAAGCTAAATCTGCGTACAGAAAAGACATTTTTATTATGCCCGCAATTAATAGTGGCTGCTTACATTCGCTGGTCTATGAACCGGAGGCGGGCTCTTTACCCAATGCTATTATCTGAGTAAGCCAGGCACTGTGAATATCCCAATACGCCAAAGGCTCATCACGAAAGCGACTACGCAGGAACTGCTGCAAACGGCCTTCTACATAAGAGATAAAGAAACTCGCAAGCGCCGCACTTTGCCCCAGTTGCGGGTGTTCACCCCGTAAACCGGATGCCTGCAGCATCTGCCGCAACTCAGTTTCCAAACGCGACCAGAATTGGGCAATACGAGCCTGCAGACGATCCTTCTCGCCCACAATAGCCTCGCCCATCAAAACACGCGTAATACCCGCATTACGCGCAGCAAACCCCAATAATACATACAGAATAGATATTGTCTGGTCAGAAACCGACTGTTCCTGCTGTTTAATTTTAACCACCAGCTCGAAAATGGAAGCTTCGGCAAATTCGATCAGGCCTTCATACATTTTGGCCTTACTGGCAAAGTGCCGATACAGGGCCGCTTCAGAAACTCCGGCTGATTTTGCCAGTCTGGCTGTTGTTATACGCTCACCGGGACTTTGTTCCAGCGCCACAGCCAACGATTGCAGGATTTGTTGTTTTCGTTCACCAGCCATAATCGCTAGCGCCTGCGCAGTAAAGTACCGACACCTTCATCGGTAAACAGATCAAGCAGCACCGCATGCTCTACCCGGCCATCAATGATATGCGCCGATGGCACTCCTGAATTAACCGCATCTACCGCACATTTAACCTTGGGCAACATGCCACCCTGTATCGTGCCACCGGCAATCAGGCTATCAACCGCTTTCAGGTCCAGGTCTTTCAACAATTGCCCCTGGTCGTCCAACAAACCTGGCGTATTGGTCAATAACATCAGTTTTTCAGCTTTCAACACCTGCGCCATCTTGCCGGCCACCAGATCCGCATTGATATTATAGGAACGACCATCAGCAGCCACTCCGATGGGGGCGATGACTGGTATGAAATCCCCCTTCACCAGCATATCAATAATGCTGGTATCGATACTTTCAACCTCTCCCACATGCCCCAAATCAATAATCTCCGGAGCATTCAGCTCTGGCATATTGCGCTCTATCAGTAATTGTCGGGCATGAATCAGATCTCCGTCTTTGCCGGTCAGACCCACCGCAAGTCCGCCATGCCGATTGATCAGATTTACAATTTCCTTATTCACCAGGCCACCCAATACCATCTCGACCACATCCATGGTTTCGTCATCGGTGACTCGCATGCCCTCAATAAACTCGCTGGTTTTCCCCAGGCGTTCCAGTAGTTGACCAATCTGTGGCCCACCTCCGTGTACAACAACCGGGTTAATTCCCACCAGTTTCATCAATACAATATCGCGTGCAAAGCCTCTTTTAAGGGCTTCATCCACCATGGCATTACCGCCATATTTGATGACCAGCGTCTTGCCGCGAAATCGCCGGATATAAGGTAGCGCTTCTGTCAGGACATGCGCTATCCGATGTGACTGTTCATGAGCCAGAGTCATTAAGGGAAACTCGCTAGGATTAAAAAGGCAGCTTCAGGCCGGGTTGTACTTCTTCGATCAGGTGACGAAAGACATCCTTGACTTTCTCCAGCTCCTCACCGGAATCTGCTTCAAATCGAAAAACCAGCGAGGGCGTGGTATTGGAAGCGCGCACCAGACCCCAGCCTTCTTCAAATTCAGCACGCAAGCCATCAATATCAATGACTTTTGACTCCGGTAACGAAGCATGTGCCAATAATTTGTGCATCAGCTCGATATTCTCACCCTCTTTCATGCTCAGGGTTAGTTCCGGGGTGACACAACTGTCGGGTATTTCGGCAAACATCTCGGCAGAAGATCGTCCGTCATTCGACAGGATTTCCAGCAGACGGGCGGCAGCATAGAGTGCGTCATCAAATCCATACCAGCGCTCTTTAAAAAAGATATGACCACTCATTTCTCCGGCCAGCAAGGCTCCGGTTTCGCGCATTTTGGATTTAATCAGTGAATGCCCCGTTTTCCACATAATGGGACGACCACCGGATTTGAGTATTTCACTGGCAAGATGACGGGTACATTTCACATCATAAATAATGTCCGCTCCCGGCTGGCGCATCAGCACATCTTCGGCCAGCGCAATCAGCAAACGATCCGGCCAGATTATCTTGCCTTTGGAATCAACCACACCCAGGCGATCACCATCACCATCAAACGCCAGGCCAATATCGGCTTCTTCTGATTCAACAGCCAGTATCAATGATTGAAGATTCTCGGGTTTGCTTGGATCAGGGTGGTGATTGGGGAAACGTCCATCCACTTCACAAAACAACTCACTGACCTCGCAGCCCAGGGAACGGAATAAAGTAGGTGCAATAGCACCGGCAACACCGTTACCACAATCAATAACCACTTTCAGTGGCCGTGAAACATGTACATCTTCGTTCACTCTGGAAACATAATCGGAACGCAAGTCCTGTTCTGTTGCGGTACCATCACCACTGTAAATCTCACCATTGGCTACGCGATTACGCAGATCCTGAATGGCTTCTCCCGACAGGGTTTCTCCTCGCAGTACAATTTTCAATCCATTGTAATTTGCCGGATTATGACTGCCGGTTAGCATCACACCTGAATTGGCATTCAAAAAATGCGTAGCAAAATACATCAATGGAGTAGGCACCTGCCCCAGGTCGATGACATCGCGTCCGGTATCGGTCAGACCTTCTATCAGGGATTCCAGCAGATCCGGCCCGGACAAACGCCCATCCCGTGCCACAACCAGAGTCTGTTCACCACGATCAAAGGCCTCACTACCAATAGCACGACCCAGTTCATAAACCACTTCAGGGGTTAATGACTCACCCACCACACCACGAATATCGTAGGTACGGAATATTTCTGCCGGCAGCGTCTTGCCTTCGGCAGAGCTTGCGCGTTTCTTGCGCGGCTGGTTGTCGGATACTTCCTGCTCTTCCACGTAAATATCTTCAGCCAGCAATAGCCCTTCTTCAGGATTCGCCTGAGCGGCGGCGCCCTGTTTTTTACTCACGCCACCATCGCGAATGACACCCTGACAAATCTCTCTAACCAGTTCCATGGTATCTGCCAACTCCAGCAGAGACGGCTCTGAGGGTGCAGAATAATTCCCCTGCGACATTTCATCCATAATGCCCACAATATTACCCGCATCCTCGCGCAAGCGTTCACTGACCTTGCTAAATTGAAAAAATATGATGCCGGCCGTCAAGAGTGCCACCCCGAAAACCACTGCCCAAAAGATGGCAAAACTTCCGGCATGACTGAGCCCAAGAGGCTCGGCCCAGTAAGCCACCTGCCAGATTGTACCCGGGATTTTTATGGCTCCTGTGGGTTCATCATCCGGTTTGCGAAAATCTCCATTGCCGGCCACTGCCAATGGTTGTGATACCCGTACTGACTGACGCACTTCAACGTGCCCGCCATATTCCTTAACGCCATCCACCGCCTGTTGCAATACGGAAAACGGGAAGGCAATGTGAATAACGCCTACAACTTCTTTACTGGCCGGATCTACAATCCGTCGGGCTACGGCAATATGCTGTTGATCCGTACCGAACTGATGAATTTCTGCGGGCGGCGCCTGTTTACTTTTAACCGCAAGCTGAACCAGATCAATAGAGGCATAACTCAGATGTGGAGTAGTGGAGTTATCCGGCTGTCTCATCTCCGGCGACAGTATGCGCACACGTAAAGCATCAGGGAATATGCGTTCAATACGCAAGGCTTCACGAGCCAGTACTTTTTTATCGTTGGTCGCAACCCGGGTGGCCAGTGTCTTGGATCGGGCTACCCGATTCAGCACTCCATTGTAGCGCGCAGACAGATCAACCAAACGCCCCGCCAAACCTTCTGCACCTACCCTGACCTGTAACTCACGGTCCTCATTAATCTGTGAAATCTGTACGAAAAACACACCGATACCGGCAATCAGAATTACTGCCGCCAGACCCAGAGCGGTATACATACCGGTTAATTTAAGACTGAGTGCCTCGTTGCCCTTTTTCTTTTTTGCTCTGGATACCCTTGGTTTTTTTTCTACCTCGGCATCATCCTGCGCATCATCTTTATTTTTTTTAGCAAACATATATCCCCCACTAAACTTTTATTATCAACCCGCAGAACAATATAGCCACAGCAACTATTCAGCTAAGCGCTGAAAGTTGAGCAGTTACCCTATAATTCTAATTCGCTGAAAAGTTACAAACTGAAGTTTCACTGTTTTTTTAAGAATCTTGTTTGGCAAAAACCATTCATAAGCATGCTCATGCTACCGATAGAAATAACTTATAAAT
>JAHXHF010000016.1 GCA_025656895.1 gamma proteobacterium symbiont of Bathyaustriella thionipta | reverse complement strand
TTTTTAGCCATTTTCTTTCTCCCATCAAGTTGATAGGAGTATTATCCTACAGGTGGTGGCTCAGTAGCTGAGCCTTAGGGGTAATCAGGTTAATTTTTAAACGGTTTTGACAGCTCACGAAAGGCTTCATGGGTGGCATCTTCCAGCCATTCGAATACGATGGATTCGGTATTGCTGATATGAATATCATGCAGTGCCATGCGTGCCAGTGCGTTTTTATGCATTTCGTAGTGGCGTGAAGATACCGCATCGGCTGCAATAAAAACCTGATAGCCCCAGGCCTGTAGAGAAGCCGCTGTCTGTAATATACAGATATGAGTTTCCACGCCACATAGAATAATGTGCGGACGCTCACTGGCATCTTCCAGCCGGGTTTCAAAACCGGCCGCCGCACAGCAGGAAAAGCTGGTTTTATCACAAACTTCAAGCCCGTTCAGTGCCGGCTTCAGGCGTGCATCAAATTCTCCCAGTCCCTGTGGATATTGGCGTGTTGCAATAACCGGGATTTCCAGCCGCCTGGCCGAGTTGAGCAGATAATCAGTGTTGCGGGTAATTTTCCGGGCCACGGCTTCCGGCATGGCGGCCAGCAGGCGCTGCTGCAAATCAATAGCCAGTAATTGTGACTGGCCTGCGCGGCAGGTAAGCAGGTGATGATGTTGTCTGGCTGACATCGAAACCGCTGTGCTTTTCAGAATTGAAAAGCAGTTGGATGCGGCGCTCCGTTCAAGGCGGTCACAGAGGTTTCAAACATACTTTCACACAGCCAGTGGGTATTGCTCACACGGGTTATTAAACGTGCTTCCATAGCGTCGCCTTCGCCGACGATGATAAACAGCCGGCCTCCGGTAGTCAGCCAGTTCTGGAAACGCTCATCATAAACAGGCAAAGATCCATTGATTGCAATCACATCAAAAGGCGCATCGTCCACATCCTGCTGCAAGGCATCCAGTTGATGCAATTCCACGTTACGAATATCAAGGCTGTTCAGGCGCTCCCGAGCTTCCTGTAGATTTTCCTGCGAGGGATCAACACTGATGACTTTGGCTGCCAGGCGCGCCAGACAGGCACTTAAAAAACCACTGCCGGTGCCAATTTCCAGAACTTTGTCGGAAGGGCGAATGCTTAAGGCCTGCAATAAACGTCCCTGTAGCCGCGGTTCCATCATGCTGCCGCCATGCACCAGTGGAATCGGGCTGTCCGAGAATGCCAGTTGGCGGTAGGCTTGCGGTACGAAATCTTCACGTGGAATGTCCTGCATAACGCGCAGTACGCGCTCATCAGCAACATCCCAGGGGCGCAACTGTTGCTGCAACATATTGGTACGAGCTTGTTCGACGTTCATGTTTATCTCTTGCAATCTGGTGAGCTGAAACCTTAACTGTACTTTTTTTATGCGGAACAGGCAACTGAAGGCTTGATACAGACAGGCCTTTTCGGGTAGCTTAAGCCCCCTGATTGGAGCGGAGTTGCCGCTTTCCATGTCTTTTTCAGTGTGTCGGAATGAATTTTCATGGCCGCTGTATTCGGAGAACACAAGCATGAGCGCTATTCCAGAAGATTTTATCCGCCACACCGCCAGACTGTCTGATGAGGTAACCCGTCCCTTGCCGACGTCCCGCAAAATCTATATTCAGGGCTCGCAAGCCGATATTCGTGTCGGTATGCGTGAAATTTTACAAACAGAAACCGAAGCCAGTTTTGGCGCGGAAGAAAACCCGCCGATACCGGTTTATGACACTTCCGGGCCTTTTACCGACCCTGATATTGAAGTGGATCTGATGCAAGGTCTGCCGGAAGTCCGCGATGGCTGGATAGAGCGCCGTGCTGACAGCGAGCGTCTTGAGGGCCCCAGTTCCGAATATGGCCGTCAGCGCCACGCGGATGAGTCTTTGGCGCATCTGCGTTTTGCGCATATTCGCCCGCCACGCAAGGCTTTGCCGGGCAGGAATGTCAGTCAGATGCATTACGCTCGTCAGGGTATGATTACTCCCGAGATGGAATATGTTGCTATTCGTGAAAACCTGCTTTTGCAACAGATGCGCGCAGATTCACGTTATGACAATCTGCTGAAGCAACATGCAGGGCAGTCTTTCGGAGCCAGTATTCCGGACGAAATTACTGCCGAATTTGTGCGTTCTGAAATGGCTCGTGGACGTGCCATTATTCCGGCCAATATTAATCATCCCGAACTGGAGCCCTGCATCATCGGGCGTAACTTTCGCGTCAAGGTCAACACCAATATCGGTAATTCAGCGGTGACTTCATCCATTACCGAAGAGGTTGAAAAAATGGCCTGGTCGGCCCGTTGGGGTGGTGACACGCTGATGGATTTATCCACCGGTAAAAATATTCATGAAACCCGTGAATGGATTTTACGTAATTCTCCGGTTCCCATCGGCACTGTGCCCATTTATCAGGCACTGGAAAAGGTGAATGGCAAGTCTGAAGACCTGACCTGGGAGATTTTCCGAGACACGCTCATCGAGCAGGCTGAACAGGGGGTTGATTATTTCACCATTCATGCCGGTGTGCGTCTGGCTTACGTGCCCATGACCGCGCAGCGTCTGACCGGTATCGTTTCACGCGGTGGTTCCATCATGGCGAAATGGTGTCTGGCTCATCATCAGGAAAGTTTTCTGTACACTCATTTTGAAGACATTTGCGAAATCATGAAAGCCTATGATGTGGCCTTTTCACTGGGTGACGGTTTGCGCCCCGGCTCGCTGGCCGATGCCAATGATGAAGCCCAGTTTGCTGAACTGGAAACTCTGGGTGAACTGACCAAAATAGCCTGGCAGCATGATGTACAGGTCATGATTGAAGGTCCGGGTCATGTGCCCATGCAAATGATCAAGGACAACATGGATAAAGAACTAAAGGATTGTTTTGAAGCACCTTTTTATACCCTCGGGCCTTTAACCACCGATATAGCACCGGGCTATGATCACATTACCTCGGCCATAGGCGCGGCCCAGATTGGCTGGTATGGCACCGCTATGCTGTGTTATGTCACACCCAAGGAGCACCTGGGCCTGCCCAACAAGCAGGATGTGCGCGAAGGCATTATTACCTACCGTATCGCGGCCCACGCGGCCGATCTGGCAAAAGGTTTTCCGGGCGCACAGGTACAGGACAATGCTATGTCCAAGGCGCGTTTTGAATTCCGTTGGGAAGATCAGTTTAATCTGGGTCTGGATCCGCAACGGGCACGGGAATACCATGATGAAACCCTGCCCAAAACCGCTTCGAAAGTGGCGCATTTCTGTTCCATGTGTGGGCCGCATTTCTGTTCCATGAAAATTACCCAGGATGTGCGTGAATACGCGGCCCGTCAGGGTATTGGTGATATTCAGGTAGCGGTTGAGCAGGGCATGAATGAAAAATCCCGGCAATTCAAGCAACAGGGTGCTGAAATCTACCAGAAAACATGATGTTGAAAATGGGAAATGCCTGCGAGGGACGATGCTTGCCCGGCTATCGGTCGAACCCGGGTTTACAGCATAAGCCGTAAAAAAGGCCAGAGTGTGAGATAAAGAATCAAAACCGATACAGCCAGGTAGAGCAATAATTTAAATGGATTTTGCAAGGTTGTTTTTATAAAACCGGCTTGTTCTCCGCTTTGCAGACGTTGTTCATACATCTGCCGATGTTGCTGCTGGCGTTGTTGCTGATACTGCGTCAGCAGAGCTTCGGCTTTTTCTTTTTGTGCTTCTTGTCTAAGCCAGAGTGCCGGTGATGAAATACCCCAGTTACCGGCAGGAGTCTGGTAGTAATCAATGTCATGGGCTTGTAACAGCTGACTGATTTCTGCCACTTCATCATCGGGTACGTTGCGCAGATTAAACAGACGAATAGGCATAAACGGGTTATTCCACAATAAGTTGTGATTGCTGAATGCCGGCTGCCCGTAACTGCTGGCTGGCATGGTCTGTTTGCGCGACACTCCGGTAAGGCCCCAGTTGTACCTTGTACAGTGGCGTGGCCAGTGTCATGGTTTTTTCAATACGAACCGGTTCTCTGGTTTCAGCCTGCAACTGTGATTGTAAACGTTGCGCATTCTGCAGTGACGAGAACGCACCTGCCTGTAAAAACAGAGTGCCCTTTATAGCCGGTGTTGCCGGGTCCGGCAGAGGCGGGCTACCACCCTCGGCGGTTACGACCCGCAGCTCCACGACTCCGGTACCTTTTTTCAAAATACCCAGCCGTGCGGCCGCCGCATAAGACAAATCAACAATACGGTTTTCGTGGAAGGGGCCGCGATCATTGATTTTAACCACAACCGTATGACCATTTTCCAGATTGGTGATACGCGCCCAGCTGGGTAAAGGCAGTGTTTTATGCGCGGCAGTCATGCTGTACATATCATAGGGTTCGCCGCTGCTGGTGCGGTGGCCGTGAAACTTAAGGCCGTACCAGGAGGCAATGCCGCGCTCTACATGTCCTTCGGCAGAATCCATCACCTTATAGGTTTTATGCAGAACCGTATATTCAGCCGGATTGCCATAACGACTGCGAGCCGCCCGTTGAGGAATGGCATCGGCCACACTGGATACATCGACCGGGTCCAACGGGCCGTGATCCTGTTTTATTGCATAGGGCGATGGGCTTTCGCTTTCTGTCGGGGCAGGGGGCTTGCCGGCGCAGGCGGATAGCAGTAGCGCTGTCAGCGCAAACGCCGCAAGCTTGAGACGCTGCCTCATGTTAATAATCCAGCAACTCACTACGGGTGGGAAGTTTTGCGTCTATGAGTTGGCTAAGCTGGTAAACAGCCATGGCATACAGGTTGCTGTGGTTGTAGCGTGTAATGACATAAAAATTATTCAGGCCGGCCCAGTACTCTTTTGTTTCAGGCTGTTCCAGTTCAACCAGATAGGCGAGCGTTTTATTGTTGATGGAGCTGTCCAGTTGGAATCCGGCGATACGAAAATCAGCAATACGGGTATCCGGTTTTTTCAGTTTGACGGGCTCAAAATGATGGATGTCTGCTTCTCCCTTCAGTGGCAGGACAATCTCTTCCCCGTTTTTCCAGCCATGCCGCTGAAAATAGTGGGCAACCGAGCCAATAATATCGGCCTTGCTGTTCCATAGATCAATCCTGCCGTCATTATCAAAATCCACTGCGTAGCTGCGATAGCTGCCGGGGATGAATTGCGGCATACCGATAGCGCCGGCATAGGAACCTTTGGCTGTTTGCATATCTATTTGTTGTTCCTGAGCCAGCAGCAGAAATTGTTCCAGTTGTTTTTCAAAAAAAGCACCACGCTTGGGATAGGCAAAGGCCAGCGTGGAGAGGGCATCCAGAACCCGGTGGCGGCCGGTAAAGCCGCCATAGCGGGTCTCAACACCGATGATGGCAGTAATGATTTCGGCGGGTACTCCCCATTTCTTTTCCGCTTTTTGTAAAATCTGCCGGTTTTTTTTGAGGAATTCAACGCCACCATCGGCACGCTCTGCGGTGACGAATATAGGCCGGTATTCGTGCCAGGGCTTATGTTCAGCCGGGCGGTTCATGGCATCAATAATATCCTGACGGTATTCGATTTTGGCGAATTGCTGCTGTAAAAATTGTAGTTTGAGGCCGTGTTTGTTCGCCATTCTGTGCGCGAATTCGGACAGTTTTTTATTAAAGTCAGTGGGCTGGGTGGCGCCGGCTGTTGCGCTGTCCGGCAGTAAGAAAATAGCGCTAATAAGAAACAGGATGCGACAGTTCATAAGTTTACCTGATTACCCCTAAGGCTCAGCTACTGAGCCACCACCTGTAGGATAATACTCCTATCAACTTGATGGGAGAAAGAAAATGGCTAAA
>JAHXHF010000081.1 GCA_025656895.1 gamma proteobacterium symbiont of Bathyaustriella thionipta | reverse complement strand
CGGGAAAAAGATTTTGTTTCACTGCTTTTGCGTATGGTGGCTTGATGGCTGACTGTCAGGTTGATTTGGATTTCAGTGAAACTTCAGTTCTTCCATAGCCTGTTCATATTTGTGCAGTGCCTGCAGGGTTCTGGCATAGAGCAAATGGGCATCGGCTGATTTCCAGCGGGGATTGTGCTCAATCAGCTCATCCAGCGTTTGTTTGACCTGTGTGTATTGCTGTTGCTGAAACTGCGCCTGCGCCAGTTTGAACAACATATCCGGGTCATGCTCATAGCCGGCGCGCAGACAACTTTGCAGTAATTCAGCGGCTTCATCCGCAAAGCCGGCTTCGAGGCATTCATCTGCCAGTTTCAGACGGTTTTCCAGGGTGTCGGCAATTTCCAGCTCTTCCTTGCGGCGCCGCAGTTCTCTTTCCGGATCGATGGCTTTAACCAGCGAACGACCGGCTTTGCGAACCGTTGTGCTTTGTCCCAGATCAGGCATGACCTGGGTAAAAAAATACACCGCGCAGCCAACTGCCGGTACAAACATAATGATGTAGATCCAGAAAGTTTCACGACCGGTTTTAACCACATGAACCGCAAAAGCAATCTGTACTGCCAGCAGTAAAATTCCCAGAAAAGGCATGTTGCTGTCATCCTCAGGTATGAATAACCACAGTATTGGCCAGTTTATCGTGCCAGCCTTGTTTACGCTTGTCCCAGGCTACCCATAAAAAACCAAGAAACAGCGGTAATGTCGAAATAATATAAGCTAAATAACGACCGATAAACTGCCCGGTGCTGGGGTGTCCTCCGGTACGTGCATCGACAATTTTGGCATTCAGGATCATTTTACCCGGCGTTGCTGATTTATAGATCCAGAATAAAATGATGGCCACCATCGGAAATACATAATTCAACAGCACATCAACAGGCCCGGAGATGATGCTTTCATCTTCGAAATATCCACCACCGTACCAGATAAACAAAACAGGCAGTATGATCGCCATCAGGATAAGATTATCGATAATGGAAGCCAGCACTCTGATCCAGAAGCCCATATAAACCATTTCTGACGGCGCACCGGAAACAACATCCGATTCAGGTGTCGCATAAGGGTTGTTTTCATTCATTATTTTGTTCCTGCTCAATCTTGTGTGAAATAATCCAGTTAGCGGTACTGACGCAAATACCACCACTCAAAAAACCGTTTGGACCAGTGAAACAGGCGGCAGGATGGCAGTACCAGGCTGCGCTTCATGGTACGTGCCACAAACATGCCTTTTTTCTGTGCATCGACAATACACAGCAGTTCCACTTTGAAGGTTTCACTCGGTTTTTGATGATTAAATTCTGCCAGCAGATTTTTGGCGGCCGCTTGTGCCTGAAGATCGGCCATATGAGCCTGTTTGGGCATCCATTCGGGGCCGGGGAAACTGCCCGAGTCTCCTGCCACATAGACGCGCTCGAAACCTTCTACCTGACAATGTTGATTGGCCTGCAGCATGCCGCCTGGCGAGCGCGGCAGGTCGGTCTGATCAAACCACTGGTTGCCGGTCATGCCGGGCATGAACAGAATCAGATCGGCTGCGAATTCTCCCCCTTCGGTGATAACCTTGTGGGCTTCAAACGCTTTCAGCTTGTGACCAAGATGCGTATCAATATCACGCTTCTTCATTTCACTCAACAAACCGTTAACCGCCTTCGGGCCAAGACGGGCTCCCGGTTTGGCCGCCGGGGTAAAGAAGGTCAGTTTGAAATCCTGGCGACGGTCTTCATTGCGTAATTGCTGATCAATTCCGAAAAGAAATTCAAACATAGGGCCACCACGCATGGCAGAAGGCTCTTTGGGGTTGCCGGAAAAACCGACCGCAATGTTTCCACCCTGCAGTGTCTTGAGACGATCACGAATTTTTTCCGCCGCGCTGACACCTTCACAAGGTGTAATGGCATGTTCAATACCCGGCAGTTTTTTCAGAAAACGGCCACCGCAGGCGATGATTAAACCATCATTGCTGACATCGCCATGATCGGTTTCCACAATACGTCCGCCTTCCCGCAGGCCGCTGGCCGCCCCCTGATGATGAGTAACCCGCATGCGTGCCAGGAACTTCTGTAGCGGCACCACAATATCCCTGGCTGTACGCCTGCCATTGGGAACCCAGATAAGACTGGGCAGATAGACAAACTCGGCTTGCGGGCTGATCAGGGTAATTTCAACCTCGGCCGATTGCTTGCGCAAAGTTCGTAGCGCAGTTAAAGCGGCAAAACCCGCGCCGATAATCGTGATTGATCGCATCGCATAGACCCCATAGAAAAAGATAATGTACCAATTATACACAAGCAATGAGAGGAAATTCCCCTGTCAAATTCAGGCCTGCAATGTGATAAAGTACGCCTCACATTCTCAACAGACAACAGGCCTGTACCATGCCCTATTTCGTTTATAAAGTTTTCGCGCAACCAGAGGCCAACAACCTGGTTGAATACATCGACAAATTTCAGGGCTATCGTGATGCCCGTACCCAGGCCCGTTCCCTGCGTTCCGAACTGCCCAAAGATTGCGACTATATTGTGAAAATGATTTTCGCCAAAGACACAGTAGAAGCCGAAAAACTGTTATCGGTTCCCAGAGATGAACGGGTTATTGGCGAAGAATAGGCGCGGATGCTTATTCAGCCAACCACAGACGCAACCACAAACCCAACTGGCTGGTGTAGCCGATTTCTGTCGATTGAATGCGGCCACGGCCATCCACAACAAAGCTGGCCGGTACTCCGCGCACGCCCCATTTGCGCGCAATTTCACCGTCCGGGTCATTCAGCACCATAAGATCAAGCTGCTCATCGGCCAGATATTGCACCACTTCTTCAGCCGTTCCGGATTGCAGAGCAACGGTCACCACGCAATGCGAGCGACTGAGTGAATCAATCGAGGAAGCCTCAAAACGGCACAAAGGACACCAACTGGCCCAGAAGTGAACCAGCAGCGGTTTTCCATCGGCCAGATTAACGCTCTGCCAGTCACCATTCAGCAACGACCCTTGCAGTACGGGTGCCATACCGCTGGCAGTATCCTGAGTGCGCCACAGATTAAGCGCCCAGATAATACCGATAAACAGCAGAATCTGTAACAGCCATTTCAGACTGCCACGAATAAAACTTTTGGCTTGAACTTCAGGCATAGCACGAATTATAGTCTTTCGGCATGCCCCCGCGATCTCTATCCGGATGCCCCCTGCGCAATGCAGCCGCCACAGTTTGGTTAACAGGCTATCTTTGTATGAAAGAGTGCTCATTACTGTTCATGATACTTGCATTGTATCAATGACACCCGAATACTCTCATTGATTTATTACATGTAATAAAATAATTGACTAATTACATGTAATAATATAATCTTCTTTACATGGTAAAAAAAACATCCGCTTATTATCAACGGGAATTCCGCAAACGCCTGCGCGAGCAAGGTCTTAAAAAGAGAGAAGTGTGGATATTACCGGAAAACAGCAAGCGCCTGCTGGCGCTGGAAAAACAGCTCAGAATTCCGCTTGCAGCCACTACTAAAACGGGAGTACAGAATATGACAAACTCAAACCCGGAATGGACAACCGACACTCTGCACAGCGCGCTGCAGCAGGTCGAATTATTCAGCAGCGGGCAAGCCTCACTGGAACTGATCGACGGCATAGACGCTTCCTTGCACATTGTCATGCACGAATACGGTGATCTACCCATTTTTCTAACCGTATCCGGTGAACAGATTATCGCCGAGTCCGCCTTATGGCCCATGTCAGACGTGCAGGATGTAGCCTTGTTTAATGATGCCCTGCTGCGCACTCATAAATATTTTCCACTGTCCGCCATCAGTCTGGATAACGTCGGCAAAGAAGGTAGCTATTATCAAATGTATGGCGCACTCAGCTCGGGTTCCATTCTAAACAGTGTAGTGTTCGAAATTGAAACACTGGCCAGCAATGTCATACAGGCCACCGAGGCTTACAGTGAGTACCTAACCATCGCCATTGAAGCGTAAGGAGAAATGTCATGAATATTTGGGCCAAAATGTTAACCGCCCTGCGCGGTGGAGTGAATGAAGCCGGCGAAGCCATTGTGGACAGTCAGGCCTTGCGTATCCTGGACCAGGAGGTACGTGACGCATCGGAAGAATTGAAGCGTTCCAAAGACAGTCTGGCCGAAATTATTGCCCGGCAAAAACTGTCTGAAGAAAAAGTCGCTCAGATGCAGCAAAAAATCAGCGAATATGAGGGCTATGCCATCAAGGCGCTGGAACAGTCGGACGAAAGCCTGGCCCATGAAGTGGCCGGCAAGATGGCCGAACTGGAAAACCAGCTTAAAACCGAGCAGGAAGCCGGCAGTGGCTATGCTGCCAGTGCCAGCAGCCTGCGTAACGCTATTCATCAGGCGGAAGGCAATATCCGCCGCCTGAAGCAACAGGTGGATACGGTTAAAGCCACCGAAAGCGTACAGCGCGCGCAAATGGCCGTTGCCGAACGCCACAGCGGCTCCAATACCAAATTGCGCACCGCCATGGAATCACTGGAACGCATCAAGGAACGTCAGGCACTGGCCGGCGCGCAAATGGCCGCTGCCAGTGAACTGGCGGAAGAAACATCGGATGTTTCCCTGCAGTCAAAACTGGAAGCTGCCGGTATATCAGCCAGCTCCAAAAGCGCAGATGATATTCTGGTACGGCTGCGCGAGAAAGCATCTTCATAAATAACCGCTTGATCGGTATTGTCACTCCCCTCTTTGGCAAAGAGGGGCCGATGGGGGGATTGAAATTTGATAATCCCCCTCGATCCCCCTTTTTCAAAGGGGGAAGTGATGCGATCGTCACTCCCCTCTTTGGCAAAGAGGGGCCGGGGGAGATTGAAATTTAATAACTGCCCTCAATTCCTCTTTGGCAAAGGAGGAAGTGATGCACACGATAAGGACAGCTGAATTTAATTTAACCTGATAAAGGGAGGAAAGCATGTTTGCCATTTTGCTCAGTGATGCGATGGATCCGTTCTATCAGAACATCAGTTCCTTTCCTACTGTGTTTTTTACCTTTTTTCTGCTGCTCAGTGTTTTTTACTGGCTGGTGGCTGTTCTGGGACTGATTGACATCGAGTTTCTGGATTTCGACATGCCCGAAGGTGATCTGGACCCCGGACTGAATGCTGATAGTGCTCATTCGGTAGCCGATGCGCTCACCGGCGTCCTTCTGAAATTCGGCTTGAATGGTGTTCCGCTCACGGTTGTTATTTCATTCGTATCCCTGTTTGGCTGGCTCATCAGCTACTATCTGGTACATTATCTTTTTTCCTGGCTGGATCCCGGCTGGTTGCGTTATCTGGCAGGCATACCGATACTTTTATTGGCCTTGTATGCGGCAGTTATGATCACTGCTCTTGCCATCAGGCCCCTGCGACCTTTGTTCAGACAACAAAATGCGGTCAAGCACATACTGGGGCAAACCGCTATCGTGCGCTCTTCACGAGTTGACAATAATTTTGGTGAAGCTTTTTTGCAGGATGGTGGTGCCGGACTGATTCTTAAAGTACGCAGTACTGGCAATGACGTTTTCAGCAAGGGTGACCGGGTGGTTTTGTTTGAGCATCGGCCCGAAGAAAATATTTACCGTGTTGTTTCCGAACAGGAATTCAAGGGCTGACTGTATTTAGTCTACTGTAAAAATTAATCAATAATAAGGAGTAATTCATTATGGCCGATTTATCCACACTCACCCCCTGTGTCAGGATACCTTTCGCCTCTAGAAATTATCTATTTAACGTAAATGGGGCGCCTTGAGGTAAAGACATGCAAGCCAAATATT
>JAHXHF010000189.1 GCA_025656895.1 gamma proteobacterium symbiont of Bathyaustriella thionipta | reverse complement strand
TGAAGCATTGGCGTTGGTATTTATAGGGCAATTGCCAGCATTTACTCAGTGAGCTGGAATTTTTGATAAAGTACGCTGAGTAGTTACAATACATAATTGATCCGTACCACCGTACTGATTGATAACGATTGCCTTCATTCTTTTTTTCCTGTCCGTTGAATTTCGATTCAATGTAATGGATAAAAATGAATGAAAAAAGCACATTAATAATACATTCTTTGTATAATTTATCGTCAATCATGAATATTACCTTTCAGCAACTCAAGACCTTCGTGACAGTGACCGATAAGGGCAGCTTCCAGGCAGGGGCCGCGCAACTTAATAAAACGCATCCGTGTGTCATTAGTGCAATAAAAAAGCTGGAAAATGAATTGGGCTTCGCCCTGTTTGACCGTTCAGGATATCGTTCAACCCTGACAAAAGAGGGGCGGGCTTTTTATCATAAATGTCATGCGGTTCTGCATGAAATGGAAGAACTGAAAACACAGGCTTTACATTTACGCCAGTATGAGGAGCCGGAACTGACGATTGCCATCGGTGATGTCAGTCCGGTGACGCAAGCATTACAGGTACTTCGGGGTTTCTCGCGAGAGAATACGCACACACAACTTAAATTGTTATTTGAGAACCTGGAGGGTGCTGATGAATGTTTGCTGGAAGGCCGAGCCGACCTTATCGTGCATCATATCGACCAGACTGACCCGCGTTATGAGTACAAGCCCTGGAGTACGGTTGAACTGGTGCCGGTCGCAGCTCCTGGATTTTTGAAAATTCCACTGACAAACAGACTGGGGTATGCTGATCTGGAAACATACACCCAGTGTATTATTCGTAATACCGCCAGGACACTGCCCGGTAAAAATTATTTTTTACTGGAACATGCCGCACATATTACGGTGGGCGATCAACATACAAAAAAAGAGATCATCAAGCAAGGCATGGCCTGGGGACACATTCCTTTGTTTATGGTCAAAAAAGAACTGGAAACAGGGCAGTTGCTTTCTTTACAGAGCGACCGGTTACCCATTCAGCGTCTTGACATTGTGGTCGCACGTTTGCAACAAAGTCATTATGGCATTATGGCGGAACGTTTGTGGCAAAGCTTCTGAACAGGCTTGGTTTTAGTGCTACAAAGGGTACAATAGCGGGCATGTTGAATGGTAATTTGAGTCGTACACGCGTTAAAATCTGTGGGCTTACACGCGTAGATAATGTGCTGGATGCGGTGCATTGCGGAGTTGATGCCATTGGCCTGGTGTTTTTTTCCAAAAGTTCACGTTGTGTTGAAATACAGCAGGCAGGGGAAATTGTGCGCAACATGCCGCCTTTTGTGACAACTGTCGGCTTGTTTGTAGATGCGGATGCCGATTTTATGCGCAGTGTTTTAAGTCAGGTGCCACTGGATTGTTTGCAGTTTCATGGTGCGGAAAGCGAGGCTTTCTGTAAATCCTGGTTTCGTCCGTACATCAAGGCTATCCGTATGTCGGATAAAGTGAATTTGAAAGCCGAGGAAAAAGCCTTTGCTTCTGCCAGTGCTTTACTGCTTGATACCTGGGTAGCCGGTCAGGCAGGCGGTACCGGACAGGCTTTTAATTGGGATTTGATTCCGCAAGATCTGCAAAAACCACTCATACTGGCCGGCGGATTACAGGCTGAAAATATCACAGAGGCTATTCGTAAAGTACAACCGTATGCGGTCGATGTCAGTGGTGGTGTAGAGTCCGCTAAAGGGATAAAGGATAAAGTAAAAATGCAACAGTTTATGCAAGGAGTAGCCCGTGCCTGAGCAGCCGGATCATCTGATTGGTAGCATGCCCGATGCAGCCGGGCATTTTGGAATTTATGGCGGCATTTTTGCCTCGGAAACCCTGATGGCTCCGCTGGCTGAGTTAACCGAGGCTTATGATACCGCCATGCAGGACAGTCAGTTTCAAGCCGAACTGGACGCTGACCTGCAACATTATGTGGGCCGTCCTTCCCCCATCTATCATGCAGAACGCTGGAGCCGGGAAAATGGTGGTGCGCAAATCTACCTGAAACGGGAAGATTTGAATCATACCGGGGCGCATAAAGTGAATAATACGGTGGGTCAGGCTTTGCTGGCTCGGCGCATGGGTAAAACCCGCGTTATTGCAGAAACCGGAGCCGGTCAGCACGGCGTTGCTACGGCCACAGTGGCCGCCCGTTTTGGTCTGAAATGCGTGGTTTACATGGGTGAGGTGGATATCAAGCGCCAGGAAGCCAATGTATATCGCATGCGTCTGCTGGGTGCCGAGGTTCGCAGTGTCAAATCAGGCTCACAAACCCTGAAAGATGCTTTGAATGAAGCCATGCGCGACTGGGTAACCCATGTTGATGACACTTTCTACATCATTGGTACCGTTGCCGGCCCGCACCCTTATCCGGCTATGGTACGTGATTTTCAGGCAGTGATCGGCCGTGAAGCACGGCAACAAATGCAGCAGGATTATCATATTATGCCTGATGCTCTGGTCGCCTGTGTGGGCGGTGGCTCCAATGCTATTGGCCTGTTTTATCCTTTTCTTGATGACAGGGAAATTGCCATATACGGTGTTGAAGCCGCCGGTGAAGGCCTGGCTAGCGGAAAACACGCGGCACCCTTGTGCGCAGGTCGCCCGGGTGTATTGCATGGCAATCGTACCTATCTGATGGAAGATGATGGCGGCCAGATTATTGAAACCCATTCCATTTCAGCCGGTCTTGATTATCCCGGAGTAGGGCCGGAGCATGCCTGGCTGAAAGATATCGGGCGGGTAAAGTATGTGGCTGCAACCGATGATGAAGCACTGGATGCCTTTCATACCCTGACGCTTACCGAAGGTATTATTCCAGCACTGGAATCCAGTCATGCTCTGGCCTGGGCGGCTAAACTGGCGCGCGATATGCCAGCGGATCAATCGGTACTGGTGAATCTTTCCGGCCGGGGCGATAAAGATATGCACACGGTTGCCGCACTGGACGGGTTAACACTATGAGCCGCATACAAAACACCTTTTCCCGCTTGCGCGAGCACAATCGCTGCGCCCTGATCCCTTTCATTACTGCTGGTGATCCGGATGCCAGTGTTACCGTACCCTTGATGCATGCCATGGTTGACGCCGGCGCGAATATTATTGAACTGGGGGTGCCGTTTTCTGACCCGATGGCGGATGGCCCGGTTATTCAGCAGGCCAGTGAGCGAGCCCTGCTGCATCACACCTCGGTGCGTGATGTACTGGAAATGGTACGCCATTTTCGTGAAAAAGATGCTGAAACCCCGGTGGTACTGATGGGTTATCTGAATCCGATCGAAATCACCGGTTATGAAAAATTCGCTCAAGCGGCCGCTACTGCCGGGGTGGATAGCGTATTAACCGTAGATTTGCCCCCGGAAGAAGCCGAAGATTTTACCCGTATTATGCGGCAGAAGGACATAGACACTATTTTTCTGCTGGCCCCCACCAGTACAACAGAGCGTATAGAGCGAATTTGCGCGGTTTCCAGTGGTTTTGTCTATTATGTATCAGTAAAGGGTGTGACCGGTTCCAGTTCACTGGATATCACTGCAGTAACCGCTAAACTGAATACAATACGATTGCACACAGCTCTGCCTGTAGGGGTGGGTTTTGGTATCAAAGACGCGGCCACCGCCAAATTGATGGCGGCCACAGCGGATGCGGTTATTGTCGGCAGCGCACTGGTTTCCCGTATTGCGGCCCATCAGGATAATCCTGCGGCTATTTTGAGTGAAGTGAGTGAGCTGTTAGCCGCTATCCGCAAGGCGATAGATGAATAGTGGCCGTATGGCTGCTGAGAGGTAGATTATGAGCTGGTTCGAAAAATTGATGCCAAGCCGCATTCGTACGGATACGAATCAAAAAGGTGCTGTTCCGGAAGGTTTGTGGGACAAGTGTCCGGGATGTGGCGCTATCCTGTACCGGGCCGAGCTGGAGCGAAATCAGGATGTCTGCCCTAAATGTAATTATCATAACCGCATCGGCGCGCGCCAGCGTCTGTTGCAGTTTCTGGATGAAGACAGCAGTGAAGAAATTGCCGGAAAACTGAGCCCGTCGGATCCACTGAAATTTCGTGACAGCAAAAAATATCGTGACCGCATCACCCAGGCACAGAAAGCTACTAATGAAAGTGATGCTCTGATTGTTATGCGTGGCAACCTGAAAGGCAATGAGCTGGTGGCTGCCGCTTTCGAATTCAAGTTCATGGGTGGTTCCATGGGATCGGTTGTCGGTGAGCGTTTTGTACGTGCGGTCAATACGTCTCTGGAGCGGGGTATTCCTCTTGTGTGTTTTTCTGCCAGCGGCGGGGCGCGTATGCAGGAGTCCCTGTTTTCACTGATGCAGATGGCCAAAACCAGTGCCGCTCTGGGTAAAATGTCCAGGCGGGGTTTGCCTTTCATCTCGGTTCTGACTGATCCGACCATGGGAGGTGTATCGGCCAGTCTGGCCATGCTGGGAGATCTCAATATTGCCGAACCCAATGCTCTGATCGGCTTTGCCGGACCGCGTGTTATTGAACAGACGGTGCGTGAGAAACTGCCGGAAGGCTTTCAACGCAGCGAGTTTTTATTGGAGCACGGCGCCATTGATATGATTGTTGATCGTCGTGATATGCGCGATCGTGTTGCCAATCTGCTGTCGGTTCTGATGAATCAGCCTCGTCCGGGCTAAGCCATGACAAAGGCTGTTATGCCGGAATCGGAACGTATTCTGATCGTTGATGATGTGCCGGAAAATGTGGCCATGGTTTCCGGTATACTTTCCAGGGCGGGCTATCGCCTGAATGTGGCGTTGAACGCGGAGCAGGCTATCCGCCTGGCGCAAACCACCGCACCGGATCTGATTTTGCTGGATATCATTATGCCCGGTCAGAATGGTTTTAATGTTTGCCGGATAATAAAAGACTCGCTCACAGTCAGTGATATTCCTATTATTTTCCTTTCCGGAATGGATGATACAGATACGGTGGTGGAAGGTCTGATGATGGGAGCCGCCGACTTTGTCAGCAAGCCTTTTAACCCCGATATTTTATTGGCGCGGGTGCGAACCCATCTGGCTTTAAGCCAGAAAACCCGTCAACTGCAGGAAATGGCGGAAAAAGACGGTCTCACGCAAATTGCCAATCGACGCCACTTTGATGATTATTTATTGCATCAATGGCATTCGCTCTCGGAAAGAAAGTCTTCACTGGCATTGATCCTGTTCGATGTAGATCAGTTCAAAGCCTACAACGACAGCTACGGCCATCTTGACGGTGATGATGTTTTAAGGCGTATTGCGCTGGAGATAGCCAGCCATGTGCCGGGTGATAAGCAGCTGGCAGCTCGCTATGGTGGTGAGGAATTTGTCATATTACTGGTTGCTAAAGACCTTAACAGTGCTCTCAAGCTGGCCAGGCAGATTCGCTCTGCGGTAGAACAGTTGCAGATTCCGCATGCAAAAGGTGTGGGCGGTGTTGTGACACTGAGCGCCGGCGTGGCCGCTCTGACCCCCTCCAGTGAAAACAGTAGTGAATCCCTGATCAGGCAGGCGGATGTCAAACTTTATCAGGCCAAGCAAAATGGCCGAAATCAGGTAATCGGCTGATGAGCCTGATATACCCTCCCGTTATCCGGCAACGGCTGCGCAAAACATGATTCGCTGGGTCAATGAACACAATAAAGCGGCACTGGCCATATTTTTGTCATTTTCGATTCTGCTTGTACTGTTGGTACTGTGGATTAGCTGGCAGCTGATCAAGCTGGAACGCACATCCAGTCTTGAAAATACAATCAGCACAAAAATTCGTGATATCGAGTTGCAAACGCT
>JAHXHF010000029.1 GCA_025656895.1 gamma proteobacterium symbiont of Bathyaustriella thionipta | reverse complement strand
GTGGCCAAAAATGCAGGCAATTGACTGAATTCGACGGCGGGCGGGGTCATAGCCCCTCGAAAATAGCGAGTTTTCTGCCGGACACTAGGTATCCACCACCTGTGCCGTCAATAGAATGAGTGCCTGATCCCGCGCCGCGATAGAGGCTGAAAAATCGGCATCCGCTGATTCAATGCCGCGTTCAAAACGCCCCCAGAAATCAATTTCCCAGGAGGCCGTTGCCGCCAGATTGTATTGGTTAAAACTTGAACCACCGCTGTTATTGGAAGGGGATACACGAGTCGCATCACCCACCGCGACTTGTGACTGCGGATACAGATTACCAGTGGCTATACCCAGTTGAGCCTGTGCCTGCAGCACACGCAATCCGGCTATCTCAAGGGTATTGTTCTGCTTCCATGCCAGTTCCAGTATGTTATTCAGAAGCGGGTCATTGAAGGTCAGCCACCACTGATTCTGTGTGAGTGCGGTCTCTTTCAGTTCCTGCCCGCCCGTCTCTGTCCATGAGTCAGCCAGTTCGACCTCGGGTTTGACAAACTCCGGCCCCAGTTTACAGGCGGATAATGGCAGTAAAAGAACAACAAAAAGAATCCTGAAGTTTATTTTCATGGGGTAAGCGTTTCAGGCAGATTTGTGCTGGGCAAACAAACGGCTCATCACCGCAAATACGGTGCCGGTGGACAAACCAAACATTAAAACACCATTGCCCGCTTCCAGCGCCCCCAGCAATCGCCATTTTTCAGTCATCACGATATCGCCATAACCCAATGAAGTGAAGTTCACCGCCGAGTGATAAAAAGCCATGGCAAAATGATCAAATTCATCCAGCATCATAAACAAGGACGCCCAGATTGAGATTTGCAGCAAATGCCCTACCCATAAAATGAGCAGAACCATGCCCAGAACAAAAACATCAAAACGGAATGGACGGGTATGCGCACTATTTTGTTCAACAATCCTGGAAATATAGCGCAGCATCATCACCACAAAAACAAGCTGCACGCTCATGGTAATAAATACCAAAGCACTGCCCAGCAGCAACATTGTCAGCATGTCCGTTCCTTGTCAGCTGTATAAAATACCATGCAGAATCAAGCCTTTTGCGGGCTGTCATCCATCATGATCCATTCTCGCAACAAGGTATAACCCAGTGCCAGCACCACAGCCCCCACAAACAAGCCCACAATGCCCGACATAATCATGCCGCCGATCGCACCCAACAGAATAACCAGCATGGGTGCATCCACCCCCCGACCCAGCAAAAGCGGTTTCAGGAACATATCACTGACACTGACAAAAATACTCCAGGCTAAAAAGATGAAGGCCACGGTGGTTGTTTGTTCGGAAAATACATAAATGCTGATCGGCCCCAGAATCAGGATGGGTGGTAACTGCGCAATGGCCAGCACCAGAATAATCAAAGCAAATAATCCGGCAGCCGGCACATCAGCCAGCATCATTCCCAGCCCCCCCATAACCGATTGGATAAAGGCAATACCAATAACACCGACCGCTACACTGCGCACAGTGGCGGTTGACAGTGTCAACATCTGCTCACCTCTGTCCCCGGCCATACGCCGGGCGAAGGTTTTCATGGCTTTCGTCAATGCCTCGGCACTGGTTAAAAAAGCAGCGGCAATCAACATGGAAATCATGAATTGCAGAATACCCACTCCGATACCAGCCGCCGCAGAAAGCAGTTTTACGCCTACGGTCGAAATCTGATCTTTGTATTCATTAAGCAGATCACCCAGATTCTCTGAAGCCTCACGCCAGAATGTATAGGCTTTTTCACCGACCAGAGGCCAGGATTTAACCTCTTCAGAAGGGGGTGATATGGTGAGCGTGCCCTTGCTGACCTGTTCTCCAAGGCTGGTTGAGCTGTCTACCAGGGAATTGGTCAGCGCCACCACCGGTACTAAAATAATAGCGATGCTGATAAGCGCAATGAATACGGCGGCCAGTTTTTTACGTCCGCCCAGTTTTTTGGCCAATGATAGAAAAGGCGAATAAATAGCTACCGCAATAATGCCACCCCAGACAATCAGAGAAACAAAAGGCATTATTATTTGCACACACCAGAGCACAATCAGAAAGATAACGCCCAAACGAACCGCGATTTCTATAGATTGCCCAACGGCTGTATTTTTAGATTCGCTCATATTTTTTTAACGTCCAAAGAGATAAGTAAATGAAAAAACCGGTAGTCGGCCTGAATAGGCTTTTTTAACCGGGAGGGGAATAACAATCAGTCATCAGAGGCCGAACGCTGTGGCGGCTGAACCACGACAGAAACTGGCTGCCCGGGAATGGCTTCAGGCTTGTTAACGGTAAAGATTTTATCACCATGAAGCATGGCGGAAATTTCAAAACGTTTGCCGCGCCAGTCATGCAAAAACAGCAGCAGAATATGAGCCATAACAAAACCCAGTATCCACGGGGCCAGCAACTGGTGCAGGCTGAATATACTGTCCAGTGACAGACCGCTGATCTGGCGCAGAGCATCCTGGTAAAGCAATACCCCCAGCAGTGCTTGCAGCAGCAATAGTAAAAGGAAACCGATAAACAAGGGAACCCACAGGGGATTATGCGCAAAATAAGCCGGTAAAGGAGCTTTACCCAGAGTGATATAAAATTTCAACATATCCACAAGCGCGGACGCTTTGACAGAACGCAGCATGGCGGATAAGCGGCTTTCCACGCCACCCTTTATCAGCAGGACTGCCCGCAACAGCAAAGACAACAGCAACAATGGCGCGGCACCCATATGAACACTGTTTATCCAGAAATCATAAGCTTGCACCGTTTGCGCCGTACCGGTCGCCACCATAAAACCGGACAACAATAAGGCCAGGGTGGAAAAAGCCAGCCCCCAGTGTGCCAGCCGTAGTGATTTCGACCAGACTTTTTTACGTAACAGACGATCAGACATCCGATGCTTCACCCGCTTGCTTTTGTTGTTTTTTGTCGGCTCGCCGCTGCTTGAAAAAGCCGGATAATAATGCCGAACACTCTGCTGCCATTACGCCCCCCTTCACTGCCAGGCGATGATTAAAACGCTCATCCGGCGGCAACAGCTTGAACAGGCTGCCGGCCGCCCCGCCTTTAGGGTCAGACGCGCCATAAACCACGCGCGCCAGGCGCGCATGAATGATAGCACCGGCACACATGATACAGGGTTCCAGCGTTACATAAAGCGTACAGGCAGCCAAACGATAATTCTGACGTTGCAGACCGGCCGCCCGCAAAGCCATTATTTCGGCATGGGCGGAAGGATCATGACGGCGGATGGGCTGGTTCCAGCCCTGCCCGACCACCTCATCCTGATGCACCAGCAAAGCACCCACCGGCACTTCCCCTGCCTGCCACGCACGTTGCGCCAGCCGCAGCGCCTGTTCCATATAAGCGTTATCGATTAAAGCCTGAGCATTTTCCGGCAAAACATTACCCGCAGGTTAAGGACAAAAAGGCCAGAAAAACCCTGTGCTAAAACGGGTTTTATGCCGAGCATGTCCATGCAGGGCCTCTCTATTTACCAGCCGTGATTATTTGAGTTGCATTATAACGGCTATAAGTCATAGTTTGGTATAACATCGGGAATGTACATGACACCTGCTTACTGCTGAAACCGGCCCATCAGAATCGGCAGCAAAAACATCACTTATCCACTATCAAAGGGAATTCAATATGCTCAGCGACAGTCATTTCTATTTCAACAAGGCGGCTGATGTTCTGAATCTGGCAGACAACATCCGCGACATCCTGCTCAGCCCGCGCCGCAGTATCAAGGTGAATATTGTTATTGAAAGCGAGAACAACGAACTGCTGCATTTTACCGGATACCGGGTTCAGCATAATAACGCACGCGGCCCGATGAAAGGCGGGCTGCGCTTTCATCCAAGTATGGATGAAGACCACGCCGGTGCCCTTGCCAATTTGATGACCTGGAAAACCGCCGTTGTCGATGTACCCTTTGGAGGCGCCAAAGGTGGCATTGATTGCGACCCGCATAGCCTGTCTGCCAAAGACCTGAGCCTGCTGACCAGACGTTTTGTCGAGGAAATCAAGGATGTAATCGGTCCCACCCGGGATATTCCGGCACCTGATGTAAACACCAATGCCCGGGTCATGAGCTGGATTATGGACGAATATTCCAAATTCGAGGGATTTTCACCGGCGGTCGTTACCGGAAAACCTCTACATCTGTTCGGTTCCGAAGGGCGGGAAGAAGCAACCGGCCGGGGCATTATGAATGTTCTGGCAGAAGCCCTGAAAGAACAGAATCGTGATTTTTCCGATATTTCTGTAGCTGTACAGGGCTTTGGTAATGTCGGCAGCCATGCCGCCCGTCTGATTGCCGAGCAGGGAGCCCGCATTGTTGCAGTGGCTGATCATAGCGGCGGAGTTGCCAATCCGGACGGGCTGGATATTGCCGCGCTCATGGAATGGGTTGCTATAGAAAAAAGCGTGAAAGGCTTTGCCGGCGGCACTCCATTCAACAGCGCAGACATCATAGGCTGGCATGCAGATGTACTGATTCCTGCTGCCATGGAAGCCGCTATAACGGTCGAAAATGCTGAACAGGTCAGGGCCGCTATTATTGTTGAAGGAGCCAATGGCCCCACCACACCGGAAGCGGATGAAATTCTGCACAAAAAGGGCGTATTGATTATTCCGGATATCCTGGCAAACGCGGGCGGCGTAACCGTCAGTTATTTTGAATGGACACAGAATATCCAGCAATTTCGCTGGGAGCATCAGCGTATCAACGATGAACTGGGAAAAATGATGCGCAAAGCCTATCGTTCCGTCCATGAAATTTCCCGGGAAAAAGGAATTGATATGCGAACAGCCGCTTTTGTTCTGGCCATTCGCCGGGTCGCAAAAGCCGCACTGGCCCGGGTTTACATCAATACCAAAGTACCCCTTTAAGCGAGAGTTGCATGTAGGGCAGAAAAAACTTTACAAGTAGCATCCCAAAACCATTTATGGAATGCTTGAATTTCTTATCAATTACAGATTACACTGCCCCTTATAGGGTTTTATCTACACACTTTCAACTACAACACGGAACACGGAGGTTGCGAGCGCTGCATCAGAGAGAGGGGTACAGGCATCCTCCCTGATTATCAAATTATGAATACTCCAGCGGCTTTAGCCGCTGGAGTATTCATCCGCTATCTGCAACACAGCGCCTGTCGCTGCCTGTCAGCACCACTTCAGCAACCGAGGGCTATCGTTCCTGATCACATCAACTCAGGATGACTTTACCTGTATTCCGGCTGCAGATTAACGATGCTTGAGCGCTACCAGAATATCAAAAAACATCATCCCGGTCGGCTCTTACCCGCTAGAGTCACGGGCAATCAGTTGTACCCGGGTTCCGGGGGATGCTGTGATAAAATGACGGTTTCCAGTAAAGGCTTGCAGCCGAAAGAGCTGCACTGCGGGATCGTTCCAGTAATCCATACCTTGTGCAAGAAGTGGAACCGAATAAAGTTCTTCCACAGTCGGAACGGTCTCTTGCAGAGCGTTTTTCAATTGATCGATCTGCTTCGATAGATGGTCCTGCTTTTGCAACCAGGAGGAGGCGTCCCGCCCTTCAAATTCGGCCAGTACCGCTTCCCGGCTAAACTCTTCATAACGGCCCCATGACGATTGCAGTAATGCCTTAAGCCGATTCCGTTCCGGTCTTGCGGCAGTAAGAAAGGCTTCTTTGGCATCTTTGAGAAAATCATGAGGGCTGTTGTTACGTAACCGGTCATTCTAGAGCGTTATTCCCCACCCTTTGATTTTATCCTATCTTACCTGTGACATTGAATTCACAGGAGAAGACAGCAT
>JAHXHF010000217.1 GCA_025656895.1 gamma proteobacterium symbiont of Bathyaustriella thionipta | reverse complement strand
GGGGTCGCCAGTTGCGCAATTAAAAAAGTAAAAATAACGCTAAAATCGTGTCAAGCACTTTTTTGTGTTATTTTCGCTGAGTAGTTACAACTTTTGTATGATGGCAACAACGCTTACCTGGGTTTATGCCGATCGCATAAAAGCCGATCCTGAAAGACGACATAGGGTAAAAGGTCGAACCAGTTTTGCCTTTTCAGATGTGAGAAGACTGATTGCCAACGCCGCACTGTCGGATGATTTTATCAGGCTTTGGCCCAGTCCGGGCAAAGCACGGGAAAAAGATTTTGTTTCACTGCTTTTGCGTATGGTGGCTTGATGGCTGACTGTCAGGTTGATTTGGATTTCAGTGAAACTTCAGTTGATCATATCAATGCCTATTTCAAGAAAGTAACTGATGCGTTCTCCGGTTTTTACAGCCAGCACCCGCAGAGCAAGCTGGATAGCGAGTTTCTGTATCTGGCATACCGTGAACTGGACCCGTCAGAGTATGATATGCAGGCGTTGATCGGTATGGCTTTTCGCCTGTCATCAATGAACATGATCTTTACCAGTGATGTATACAAACACCTGAATTACATTGTGCCCGGTGACGCGGTGTTAAGCAGTACCAGCTCTACAACAGATTTTCTCAAGGTCGGGTTTCGTACCAGTTTTAGCGATTATATCAATGAGATTTATTTTCCCTATTTCCTGAACAAAATTTCCGCTATCACGCGTGAACAACTGATTGATGAATCCAGCCTCAGCAGTATAGGCGACTATCTGCAGAGCAGTGACAAAATCGGCCTGATGCACAATGCTGATGATCCGATTCTGTTGCCGGGTGAAATTGAAATACTGCGTGAAATGTTTCCGGGTCGAGCTAGCATATACCCCTACGGTGGTCATTGTGGAAATATGGAATACCGCGATAATGTTGATGACATGATTCACTTTTTCCGGCAGGGTGATCCGCTTGAGAACTGAGCCGATAAAAAAAAGACTGTACGTTATCTGGCTGTATATGCTGATCAGTCTGTTGCTGGGTGCTTGCAGTGCAGGCATGGAAACCAGAAGCGGTGAGCAAATCGCCATGCATTCGGTGGATAAAATTGTTAAAGATGATGTGATTTATCCAATTGATGTGTATGACCCATGGGAAGATTTCAACCGTTCCACCTATAATTTTAATGCCCGTCTTGATGACGCCGTCATGATTCCGGTGGTGAATGCCTATACCAATACAATGCCCGGATTTGTGCGAACCGGTGTCAGTAATTTTTTTTCCAATATCGACAGTGTTGTTGATACAGTCAATTCTGCTTTACAGTTACGCCCCCGCAGAACGGCGAATAACGGTGGTCGCCTGTTGGTTAACAGCACCCTGGGTGTACTCGGTCTGTTTGATGTGGCGACATTGATGGACCTGCCGAAAATGGATGAGGACTTCGGCCAGACCCTTGGCTATTGGGGCGTCGCTGAAGGGCCGTACATTGTGCTGCCATTTTGGGGGCCATCCAATCTTCGTGATACCGGTGGCCTGACCGTTGACGCCTGGGTCACTCTGAAATTCCTGGTCGCAGCCGGTCAGCCGGAAACCTGGGAATGGGTCGTTCCCTACACCACACTATGGGCCATTGACGCCCGTTATAATGTGGGTTTTCGCTATTATGAAATGGGTTCACCCTACGAATACGAACTGGTACGAAGATTGTATAAGACCTACCGTGAGATTCAGATCAAAGACTAGGTCTGTCGGACTCAGGGGTTCGTAGCGAGGTTGAATTTCTCTATATTTGAGGCTCACAGTGGGCCTGTTTACAGTAGTTTCATCCATAACCCTAAAGCCTCCTGGCGTGGTATGCAAAATCAGGCATAGCATGTACTCTGGAGTACTATCCCGATCCGCTAGGGTTTCAGACTCATTTCATATTGGACAAGGCTGGCTCTTTATAAGAACTCAATTGAATGCTACAATACCCGCGCCTGAGAATACGCGATTGCATCGCTATTCAACCATTTTTTGCCATTTTGCATCTCAAGCCAGAGGGGTGGTCAGGTTTCAGTCGGGCTCGGGGTGTTAGGATAAATCTTATAGCTCAATGAATCTCACATCATTTTTGCCTTTCCTGGCCTGGTTCAAACTCACCACAAAAGAGACGGTTAAAGACGATATTCTAGCTGGTCTGACCGGCGCGGTTATCGTTCTACCGCAAGGTGTAGCCTTTGCAACCATTGCCGGCTTGCCACCTCAATACGGCTTGTATACCGCAATGGTGACGCCGATCATAGCCGCCTTGTTCGGATCTTCCCTGCATCTGGTTTCAGGGCCGACAACCGCCATTTCCATTGTTGTTTTTTCAGCGATCAGTAACTATGCGGAACCCGGTACGCCTGAATTTGTGAATCTGGCGCTGACCTTGACCTTTCTTGCCGGTGTTTATCAGTTCTCATTCGGTCTGGCGAGGCTGGGTTCTCTGGTTAACTTTGTGTCGCATACGGTTGTGATTGGTTTTACCGCCGGCGCGGCCATTCTGATTGCCAGCAGCCAGATGAAGCACATTACCGGTGTGTTTGTTCCCAAAGGTGAATCCTTTCTACATACCTGGATGGATCTTTTTCAGGGTATAGGTGATATTAATATTTATCTGGTTATTATCGCGCTTATGACTTTATTGACGGCGCTTGCCTTTAAAAAATTCATGCCGAAATCCCCTAATCTATTGATCGGAATGATTGTTGGCAGTGTCGCGGCTCTTTATTTCAAGCAATTTACCCCGGATATCAAACTGGTGGGCGAAATACCGGCGCATCTGCCACCCATGTCAATGCCGGATATTTCTTTTGAAAGCATTCGCATACTGGCTCCGCAGGCCTTTGCCGTGGCCTTACTGGGTTTGATTGAAGCGGTTTCAATCAGCCGCGCGGTGGCCACCAAATCCAATCAGAGAATCGATCCCAATCAGGAATTTATCGGTCAGGGCATGTCGAATATGTTCGGCAGTTTCTTTTCCAGCTATGCGGGTTCCGGTTCTTTTACCCGTTCCGGTATCAATTACGAAGCGGGTGCCAAAACACCGCTGTCAGCTATTTTTGCGGCGCTGTTTTTAATGGTTATTGTATTGTTGATTGCGCCATTGACGGCCTATTTACCTATTGCGGCTATGGGCGGCATTATTTTACTGGTGGCTTATAATCTGATTGATTTTCATCATATTCGCCAGACTTTCAGTTTCAGCAAGTCTGAATCGGCTATTTTACTGACCACATTCTTTGCCACTTTGTTTCTGGAGCTGGAATTTGCCATCTATCTGGGGGTTATTCTGTCGCTGATCCTGTTTCTGGCAAAAACATCCACACCGCATATTCCGACCTTGTCTCTGGATGGTGACCCGAAAAGCGAGAAAAGAAAACTGCTCAATATTGCAAAAAAACCACTCAAGCAATGCCCGCAGTTAAAGATTATCCGTATTGATATGTCGATTTATTTCGGTTCGATCAACCATATTCAGAAGCGTCTGGCGGCCATTGTGGATAATGAAAGAATTCATCATATTCTGATTGAGGCCAGTGGTATCAACTTTATTGATCTGGCAGGTGCTGAAGCACTGGTATCCGAGAATAATCGTCTGAAATCTCTGGGTGGTGGTTTGTATTTTGTTGGTCTCAAATCTTCCGTGTATGAATTTGTAGCCAAGTCCTGCTTTGTCAGACAGATTGGTAATGATCACTTTTTTGATACCAAAACGCAGGCATTTCACGGCATTTATGCGCACCTGGATAAAGAGGTTTGTAAAACCTGTCAGGCTCTGGTTTTTAGAGAGTGCTGATCCACATGGTTGCCCAAGACTCCTGGTTTTTTGCAAATGGGCAGACTATACGGTCAGAATTTTGAATTCGCCCGGCTGCAACTGATTCAGTTGGTACTGACCTACCGACATGCGGATCAGTCTGAGTGTGGGTAAGCCTACGGCGGCGGTCATACGTCGCACCTGGCGGTTACGGCCTTCACAAATTTCAATTTCCAGCCAGCAGTCAGGAATATTTTTACGAAATCTGACGGGTGGATTGCGCGCCCACAGAGGCTTGGGGGCGGCTATGTTTTTGACTTTTGCCGGACGTGTCAGGCCATCTTTAAGCATGACACCCTTGCGCAGCTTTTTCAGTGCGGCCGCACTGCTGTGGCCTTCTACCTGTACCCGGTAGCGTTTCCAGGTTTTGTGATCCGGGTGTGATAAGCGATGCTGCAGTCCGCCATCATCGGTGAGTAACAACAACCCTTCCGAGTCCTTGTCCAGGCGCCCGGCCGGATAGACTTTTTTATTCGGAATATAGGCAGCCAGCGTTGTATTTTCGGCTTCTCCACTGAATTGACTCAGTACGCCATAGGGTTTATTGAACAGTATCAGGGTGGCCATCAAAAAAAGAGTTCATTGTTGGTTTCTGCATACTATGCCACAGGTGGTAGAATGTCGCCGGATTCTTCTTACATGGATATGAATAACATGGCTTACGATAAAATACAGGTGCCGCAGACCGGCGAAAAAATCAGTTTGAACAGTGATAATTCCCTGAACGTACCGGATTGTCCCATCATTCCTTACATTGAAGGCGATGGTATCGGGGTGGATATTTCACCGGTCATGATGCGGGTGGTGGATGCGGCCGTTGAAAAGGCCTACGGCGGTAAAAAGTCCATTCAATGGATGGAAATCTATGCCGGTGAAAAAGCCAACAAGCTGTACGGTGGTGATGTATGGATGCCGGACGAAACTTTGCAGGCGGTAAAAGATTTTGTGGTTTCCATCAAAGGCCCTTTGACCACACCGGTGGGTGGCGGAATTCGCTCATTGAATGTGGCTTTGCGCCAGCAACTGGACTTGTATGTCTGCCTGCGTCCGGTACGTTATTTTCAGGGAACTCCCAGCCCGTTGAGAGAGCCGCAACATACCAATATGGTTATTTTTCGTGAAAATGCGGAAGATATTTACGCCGGTATCGAATGGGCAGCGGGTACGGATGAAGTAAAAAAAGTTATCCGTTTTCTGCAGGATGAGATGGGTGTCAGCAAGATTCGTTTCCCGGAAACATCCGGCATTGGTATTAAACCGGTTTCTCGTGAGGGTACGCAACGACTGGTACGCAAGGCCATTCAGTACGCCATTGATAATGATCGTGCATCGGTTACCCTGGTACATAAAGGCAACATCATGAAATTTACCGAGGGTGCCTTTAAGGACTGGGGTTATCAGCTGGCGCGTGAAGAATTCGGCGCACAGGAAATTGACGGTGGTCCCTGGTGCAGTTTCAGGAATCCGAAAACCGGTAAGGAAATTATCGTAAAAGATTCTATTGCGGATGCCTTTTTACAGCAGATTTTGTTGCGTCCGAAAGAATACGATGTAATTGCCACACTCAATTTGAACGGTGATTATGTGTCGGACGCACTGGCAGCGCAGGTAGGCGGCATTGGACTGGCTCCGGGAGCCAATCTTTCTGACCGTGTTGCCATGTTTGAGGCAACTCACGGTACGGCACCCAAATATGCCGGCAAAGACCAGGTCAACCCCAGTTCACTGATACTTTCGGCTGAAATGATGTTGCGCCACATGGGCTGGCTTGAAGCCGCCGACCTGATTATTAAGGCAGAAGAAGGCGCGATTAACGCCAGGACGGTTACCTATGATCTGGAGCGTCTGATGGAAGGGGCCAGCAAGTTGTCCTGTTCCGGTTTTGGGCAGGCTCTGATTGATAATATGTAAGTTCTACCTCATATTCTTTTCAAACTGAAGTTTCACTGAAATCCAAATCAACCTGACAGTCAGCCATCAAGCCACCATACGCAAAAGCAGTGAAACAAAATCTTTTTCC
>JAHXHF010000324.1 GCA_025656895.1 gamma proteobacterium symbiont of Bathyaustriella thionipta | reverse complement strand
CTGGTCAGCCTATGAATATTTATGCTGACCAGACATCACCTTCCAGCAGACGGTAGGGGTCCAGCAGGGTGAGCAACACTGCCTTTTTAAGCTGGGACTCAATGGTAGTAATGGTTTGTGAATGAGCGTATTTATCTTCAACATTCAGGTTGCTGATCTGTTTGCGCGCGCCGGCTGCATAGAGTTGATACATTTCCCGCCAGGTGATGGAAGGTTCATAATTGTAACGCTCATAGGCGTACATCAGTTCCATCATCAACGTGTCCATGGCCCAGTAGATGGCATCACGCAACTGCTCCATGTGCCGGGGCGCTTTGCCTTTTTCCAGCATATCGTTGATATGCAGTTTGTAGCCATAAGCCATTTCGGCTGAAATTTCATTGGTCAGCTTGGCAATTTGCCCCATTTTGGGATGAATGCCACCGGATTTGTTATCTACTGAACGGCGTGAATTCTTCAACAGCATGTGATAAGGCTTGTGGTAAATCTGCATCAGATCCAGACGGTTTACCACTTTGCCGGGATAACGATTGAGCATCTTCAGGGCATGCAGCAGCTTTTCTCCCACACCCAGTAAATTGGCGTAGGGTAACTGTGCCTCCCATTTTTTAAGCAAGGAAGGCTTAAGAATTACATGCGGATTTTCTACCCGGTCTTTCGACGGAACTGTGAGCCGTATGGCACCACTCATACCCTTTCCCCTGATTTTTATTTATTCGCGCCCTGTAAGTCATCATTTCAAAGCAGCAGACATACACTTTGCTTATGAGACGCTTCGCCCTTATTATGGACTAACCAATGAATTTTTTCGAGTTTGCGGTACCTGACACATTCAGTCAAGCATTTCGAAACTTCTTTAACTTGGATATCTCTCATGAAAATAAACTTCCGATTCACACTGCTGTTTTTTGTAGCCATTAGTCTGGTTAGTGTCATGCCTGTCAGCGCGACAGAGAAACCGGCTGAATTCTCTTTGCCGGATATGGAGGGACGCATACATAATTTATCGGATTACCGTGGAAAATGGGTGCTGGTCAATTACTGGGCCACCTGGTGTCCGCCCTGTCTGGAAGAGATTCCGGAATTATCTGGTTTCCATGAACGCCACAAAGATAAGGATGCGGTCGTGCTGGGGGTCAATATGGAAGACATCAGCGTCGATGATTTGCGGCAATTTTCGGATTCATTGCTGATCAGCTACCCGGTTTTACGCAGCCGCCCTTTGGCCAGAACCGAACTGGGCGCTATTCCGGGCATGCCTACTTCTTATCTGATTTCACCGGACGGTGAGATAGTGGCAACCCAGGTAGGGGTACTGACCGGCGAAGCACTGGAAAGTTTTATCGAGCAGTATCCGGCTGATGTGGCAGCGAAATAAGAGATGATTTTTGGCGCCCGACTTCAGCTGAGTATCTTGCTACTGATAGCTTGCTTCGGCAGTACATCGGTGCTGGCGGAAAGCCGTGATGCAAACAGCTATTTTTTTCAACAGTCACTGGGTGATTTCAGTGAAGAGCTGCAGATTGCAAAAGAGGATGGCAAACTGGGATTGCTGCTTTTTTTTGAAGAGGATAATTGTCCTTTTTGTGCCAGAATGAAGCAGACCGTTTTAAATCAGGTACAGGTACAGGATTATTTCCGGCGCTATTTTAATATTTATGCGCTGGATATTGAGGGTGATGTTGAAATGATTGATTTCAACGCAAAGCCAACCACCGAAAGAACCTTTTCGGAAAAACAATTTCGTGTGCGCGCAACACCGGTAATCGCTTTTGTTGACCTGAATGGACAGCTTATCAGAAAATTCACCGGAGCCACCCGCGATGCGGCAGAATTTATGCTTCTGGGTCGCTATATTGTTGAAGGCCACTATAAACAGGGGAGCTTTACCCGTTTCAAGCGCAGCCAGAAAAAATAATACCGAATGGACGGTTGCCATGGTCAGCTGTATTCACAGGTATTTAGCCCCATCTGGCAGAAGTCTTGAGAGGCTGCCCGTTTGGGTTTGCCTGTTGCTGTGTTCCGCTGTCAGTGCGCAACCTTTACCCTTGCCCGAGCCTCTCAGTCTGCAGGCCGCATTACAGATAGCCGAAGAATCCGACCCGACACTGGATGTGTCGCGGGCTGAAATAGAGGCCGCTCGAGCGCAGAAACTGGCCACCGATGCGCGTATGGGGTTTTATCTGGGGCTGGAAGCGCAGGCACGCTGGGTTGATCCATCGGAACTGGGTGAACGTTTTGATTCTACTCGTAACGACAGTTTTGCTACGCTCAAATTAAGTAAACGCCTGTATGACTTTGGTGCCAGCGATCACCTGATGGAAGCCGCATCCAGGGATGTCAGCCAGCAGGAACTGTTATATTTTGATGCCCGCCAGCAACGTTATTTGCGCATCATGAAAAACTTTTTTGAAGTACTGTTGGCTGATCAGGAGTACGCTCGCGATAATGAGTTGATGGCAGTGGCCTATGTGCGTTTTGATCACGCTACTGATGAGCATGAATTAGGTGATCTGTCTGATGTGGAACTGCTGCGTTTGCAGACTGAGTATCAGCGTTTGCGTTATCAACGCCAACTGACTGAATCCCGGCAACGCAGTAGCCGTTTGCAACTGGCCATTGTGCTCAACCGGGCGGGGCAGCTGCCGTCTGATTTGTTAATGCCCGACTTGCCACAGTTAGAGCGCAAGCTGCCCGGGCTTGAATTACTGACAGCGCAGACACTGCAAAGTAATGCCACTCTGCAGGCTTTGCAACTGCAGGTGGATGCAAATAAAAAACGCATAAAAGCGGCACAAAGTCTGGATAATCCGATTATATCGGGAGAAATCGAGGCAGGCGCCTATCATCGTCAGTTTGGTGGAGATGATAATGCCGCAGCGGCACTGGTACTGGAAATTCCCATATTGAACGGGGGCGCTACCCAGGCGGAAGTAGCCAAAGCACGAGCCGACCTGTGGAAAGCACAGGCACGTCTGACTTCGCTGCAAGCCAGTCTGCGTCAGCAGGTGCTGGATCAGTGGCTGGCGATCCGCAACCTGCATATTCAGGCTGAACAGCTGGCAGTGCAAAGTGATTACCGGGATCTTCATCTGGACCACAGCCGGGCCTTATATGAACTGGAAGTGGCGACCGACCTGGGTGATGCCATGGGGCAGCAATCGGACGTGGTACTGCAGCAAATGAAAAACCGTTTTCAGCTGGCGCTGGCCTGGGGACAGATGGATGCTTTGACCGGCCAGTTGCTACGCAATGAAAATAAGCCTGATCGCGAACAGGAGCCGGAATGAAAATCTGGAAAAGAATATGTAACGGAACTGTATTGGCCATCCTGTTGTATAGCCCTTCTTTATGGGCGCTGGATTTGCCGGCACATTTGCAGTGGTTGCAGCGCCAGTCGTTAAGCCTGCCTGTTTCGGGGGTGGTCAGCCAGTTGCCGGTTCAAGTCGGGCAGCGGGTTAAGGCCGGGCAGCTTTTGCTGGAACTGGACACACGCGTCGTTAAGGCTAATATCCGGCGTTATGAAGCCATGCAGCAGCGTCTGCAGGGAACCCGTACAGAGGCCCGTCGGGAGCTTGACCGTGCTGAACAGTTGTATGATCGCACGGTACTTTCCGAACATGACTTGCAATTGGCTCATCTGCAAATGACCCGCGCCCAGGCCGAATATCTGGAAACACGGGCTTTGCTCAGTGAAGCACAGGTTCATTTACAATACGCGACTTTGAAAGCGCCGTTTGACGGCCTTATTGTAAGTATTGCGGTGGCGCCGGGGCAGGCGATTGTCAATCAATGCCGTGCGCAGCCTTTAATGGTGATTGCGGATGACAGTGCCATGCGTGCTGTTGCCTATGTAAGCGAGGACAAACTGAGCAAACTGACTGAGAAAAGTCACCTGTCGGTGGCGCTGAATGGAGAATGGACTGCCAGTAGTCAGTATCAACTGGGGCTGGAAGCATCCACTGATATTTCTCATCCAGGCTATCCATTATCAGCTATTGTTGAGTTAAAGTCACCGGTTCGCGCCGGTCAGGCAGTGACCTTGAGGATTAGCGAAAAAAAATGAGCGCAGAAAAAAGCCCTCAATGCTGTATTTTTATCGTCAGCGGGCGGGTTCAGGGGGTGTTTTTTCGCCTCAGCACCCGCCAAAAGGCCCGCCAGCTTGAAATAAGTGGCCATGCCATTAATCTGCCCGATGGCATGGTCGAAGTACTGGCCTGCGGAAAATCAGAGGCACTGGATGCACTGGAAGCCTGGCTGTGGCAGGGCCCGCCAGCCGCTCAGGTAAGCGATGTGAGTCGTAAGCATAGTAACAACAAAGCCCCGACAGGCTTTATTACAGGTTGATCAAACTTTATGTCAACAAATGATGATTTTAAAAAAGCACCACCGGCACTGCCGGGGCAATTGCTGGATATTGAGTTTCTGGTACATGGCTTGTATGAAAACGGGCTGATTACACAGGTAGAAGCGAATGACCTGATTCAGCTTTTCGGCTTCAGCGCTCGTGATGAAAAAGGCAAATACCCGATACTCTGGCTGGCCGAACGCAAGCTGAAAGACAAACAGGGCAAGCCGCTTACTACGGAACGTCTGGTGCAATGGCTGGCCGATTATGTAGATCTTCCATACTACCGTATCGACCCCTTGAAAATTGACATGGATGCGGTCACCGGTCTGGTGGCTAAAGGTTATGCGCAACGCTTCGGCATTTTTCCTGTGGAAGTGGATGAACATTCGGCTACCTTTGCGGTTTCTGAACCCTTTGTGCGTGATTGGGAAAATGAGCTGGGACATGTGCTGCGCAAACCCATTAAACGGGTGCTGGCCAATCCGAATGATATAGAACGTTATCTGGAAGAACTGTTTGGCGTCAGTCTGTCCATTCGTAAAGCGAAGGCATCAACCAGTGAAGAATCAGTGGGTGTTACCAACCTGGAAGCACTGATCGAACTGGGGCGTTCCGGTCAACTGGAAGATAATGACCGGCATGTTGTAAGTATTGTGGACTGGTTATTGCAATACGCTTTTGATCAGCGTGCCAGTGATATTCATCTGGAACCCCGCCGGGATGAAGGCAATGTGCGCTTTCGTATTGATGGTGTCATGCATCAGGTTTATAAAATGCCAATGTCTATCGTGCGTGCTATTACCAGCCGTATCAAGGCTATCGGGCGTCTGGATATTGTTGAAAAACGTCGTCCACAGGATGGTCGGGTAAGAACCCGCACACCGGCTGGCCAGGAAATTGAACTGCGTTTATCCACCATGCCAACGGCATTTGGTGAGAAACTGGTCATGCGTATTTTTGACCCCGATGTGCTGGTACGCAGTCTTTCACAATTGGGTCTTTCCAGGGCCGATTCCAAAAACTGGAAAGAAATGACGAGCGCCACGCATGGCATTGTGCTGGTAACCGGCCCGACCGGCTCGGGTAAAACAACGACTTTATATTCCTCCCTGAAGAGCCTGGCGAATGAACGCATTAATGTTTGTACGGTGGAGGATCCGATCGAAATGGTGGTTCCGGCTTTCAATCAAATGCAGGTTAATCATGATATTGGTCTGGATTTCGCCTCGGGTGTGCGTACCCTCATGCGCCAGGATCCGGATATTGTTATGGTGGGCGAAATTCGTGATCTGGAAACGGCCAATGTGGCAGTACAGGCGGCCTTAACCGGGCATCTGGTGCTGGCGACTCTGCATACCAATGATGCAGCCTCTGCTGTTACCCGTTTACTGGATTTGGGGGTGCCGCATTATCTGATTACCGCCTCGGTTCTGGGGGTGGTCGCGCAACGACTGGTGCGAACCTTGTGTCCGCATTGTAAACACCCGACCCATGTCAGCCGTGATGAATGGAAGGCCCTGACTCATCCCTGGTCCTTACCCTCA
>JAHXHF010000123.1 GCA_025656895.1 gamma proteobacterium symbiont of Bathyaustriella thionipta | reverse complement strand
GTTAAACGAAGACCAAAACCCTATCCTTTACTCATGATGACAAGGGATCAGGCGCGAGAGAAGGTGAGGAAATTTGGGCATCCTAAGAAGCATAAGTAAGTGCCATTCGTATGAGAGAGCTGTTTTCTGGCCTGAAAAAAAGCGGATTTGGTAATGACCTGAGAGGCCTGCTTTTCATCTTCCAGATTCGTGAAAAACTGATCCAGTTCAATTTGACTGGATT
The DNA here is from genome assembly GCA_025656895.1 of gamma proteobacterium symbiont of Bathyaustriella thionipta. GTDB lineage: Bacteria > Pseudomonadota > Gammaproteobacteria > Chromatiales > Chromatiaceae > JAHXHF01. The sequence goes on along the minus strand of JAHXHF010000123.1, from coordinate 5,674 downwards.
GCTTTCTGAGGTTGAGTAAATACAACATCAGTGTTGGAAAGTTGAGTTGTCGGTTACGTACAAAAGCAGTCTCAGAGAGCCGATGCTTTTGTATGAATGAATAATCAGAAATAGTCTTATTTATGCCCGCATAGATAGATTCAAAATGACCTTGGTGAACTTCATATCACGCCTCACTTTGTGTTGAAAAATGGCTTTATCAGGGATAATGATTCTAACATAATCAAAGGATTAGGGCTTAACTTACTGGCATTGGGTCTGTCCCCTATTCTTCATGATCATCTCCTGTGAAATATTCAGGAGAAAGTGTTACCGATGTACAGGTGAAATAATAGGTGCTGATTTATTGGCACTTACGCTGTTTGTGATTCCTCTGCTGATGTTGACACTTTAGACCAGCTATAAGGATGTGTTTGTTGTCTGACGGGCGCTACGGCTCAGGGTCTGCTAGAATTCGCGCCTGATTATCATCTGGCGGAAACCCCTGACCATGACTGTAGTAACTCGTTTTGCTCCCAGCCCCACCGGGCTGTTACATATCGGTGGCGCACGTACTGCGCTGTATTCCTGGCTGCATGCGCGTCGCCATAATGGCCGGTTTGTGCTGCGTATTGAGGACACAGACCGGGAGCGTTCCACGCAGGTCTCGGTAGATGCCATTCTGGATGGTATGCAGTGGCTGGGCCTGGATTATGATGCCGGCCCTTTTTATCAGACACAGCGTTTTGATCGCTATAAAGCGGTTATCCAGCAGCTGCTGGATGAAGATAAAGCCTACTACTGCTATTGTTCACGTGAAGAACTGGATGCCATGCGCGAGCAGCAGTTGGCGAGCAAGCAAAAGCCGCGCTATGACGGCCGCTGTCGTGATACAGACAACTCACACAAGGGTACCAGGCCGGTAGTGCGTTTTCGTAACCCGCCACAGGGTCATGTGGAATTCAACGACCTGGTGCGCGGTAAAATCGTCATTGATAATCGTGAACTGGATGATCTCATCATTGCCCGTTCCGATGGCACACCCACTTATAATTTTACCGTTGTTATTGATGATATGGATATGGGAATGACGCATGTGGTGCGCGGAGATGACCATATCAACAATACCCCCCGGCAGATCAATATCTTTCGTGCGCTGGGCGCAGAGCCACCACAATATGGCCATGTCCCCATGATTCTGGGTCCGGATGGCGCGCGTTTATCCAAACGTCATGGTGCGGTTGGCGTTATGCAGTACCGGCAGGAAGGTTACCTGCCCGAAGCCCTGCTCAATTATCTGGTGCGCCTGGGCTGGTCACATGGCGACCAGGAGATTTTTTCGCTAGAGGAAATGATCGAAAAATTCGACATCAGTGATGTCAACAAAGCCGCGTCCACCTTTAACAGCGAAAAACTGCTGTGGCTGAATCATCACTACATGATGACGCTACCAGCCGGGCAGGTAGCGCAGGAACTGGACTGGCAGTTACAACAGCGGGGTGTGGATACTGCCAGCGGGCCATCATTGCAGGCCGTGGTTGAAGCACAGCGTGAGCGTACCAAAACCCTGCATGAAATGGCTGAACGCAGTCTTTTTCTGTATCAGGACTTTGACCAGTATGATGAAAAAGCAGCCAAAAAAAATCTTCGTCCGGTCATTCTGCAGCCTATGCAGAACATAGCCGAACGCTTTGCGGCGCTGGAAAACTGGCAGGCGGAAAATTTGCATCAGCAGATCATCGATTGCGCCGAACAGCTGGAATTAAAAATGGGCAAAATAGCCCAGCCGGTACGGGTTGCGGTAGCCGGCAGCGGGGTTTCACCACCTATCGATATTACGCTGGAACTGCTGGGGCGAGACAAAACCTTGCGGCGCATGGAGCAAGCGCTGGATTATATTCGCGCCAGAGCAGAATAATAGCTGGACATAGGGCGGTAGTTCTAATAGAATTTCGCCTCTCGTTTATGCGGGGCCATAGCTCAGCTGGGAGAGCGCAACACTGGCAGTGTTGAGGTCGGCGGTTCGATCCCGCCTGGCTCCACCAGGTTCAACTACCGGAACAGGCCAACCGGTAGCGTAGATGACAAGTTTTACAGTACTTGTCCCCATCGTCTAGAGGCCTAGGACACCGCCCTTTCACGGCGGTAACAGGGGTTCGACTCCCCTTGGGGACGCCATATCAATAATAAACCTGCGTAAGCGGGTTTTTTTATGTCTGAAATCAGCAGGGTCTACCTTTCAGAGCCGTATTCTTGCCTGCAAGGAAGCTTGCAAATCAAAAAAGCAGTTACGATATACGTAACAACTCGGCGAGTAGTAAAACGATAGGGTAATGGCTCAGATGACCGCTGAAATCAGTCAGACCAGAGTCAGACTGGGCGCATTGAGTATGTTGATATACAGCCACTGGTTGAATTCATGCCATCTCATTTTTGCCGGTTTCAAGCTGGTCGTTAAAAACCCATAGGATATGCTACCTTTTAGTTATATTTCGTACACATCCATTGAGCATGATCCTCGCAACAGATATGTTAAAGACTGGTTGACACGAGTAGAACAGTTAATGAAAGCTATTTGACAGATATTTTGTCAACAACAGACATTATGAATGCTTGCGCTTTAACTGCTCTAAGCACAGGATCAAGCAGGACGGTTGACTCAGCAATAGAATATAAGTGCAGATATGTTTTTTGTCAGGGTTAATACTTTATGCCGATTACAGAAACAGATACTTCATCCGCAGCTGCCAAACAGGCCATGCAACGAGTTCTGGAAGCTGAACAAGAAGCCGAGTTGGCGATTAAGGAATGTCGCCAGGAAGCCAGGCGGATACTTCATGCAGCACGGGATCGGGTGCGACATATCAAAGACAGAGCCGATGAGCGTATTTCACTGATCCACTTACACCAGCAGCAAAGTATTGAACAGAAGATCAGGCTTATCCAGCAGACCACAGATGAAACATCAGGGCAGCAAAAAGCCTGGGACTTGTCGGATCGGCAGTTGCAATATCATATTAATGATCTGGCCCGGCAGCTTATTTCAGTTGATGGCATCGAACAGCCGCTACTTAAGGATGGCGGATGAATGATCTGCTGCAGTTTGCCTATATCCAGGCGCGTTTGCAGAGCCGCCACGGGCAGCGTCCGGATGAAGCATTATGGAAGTATTTACAGGGTATAGGCGATGCCGGACATTATTTGTACAGGGCACAGGAGGGGGCGCTGCGTTTATGGGTAAAAGGTCTGCATGCTTCCCAGGGCAGCCATGTCATTGAACGTAGCCTGCGGCAGCGCTTTCACAGCTATATCCAGGAGGTGGCTGATTGGTTACCAGGCCCCTGGCGGGGCAGTATTCAATTATTAAAACAAATCCCCGATTTGCCGGCCTTGCAGCATTTGCTTTTTGCCAGCAGTGTGCAACCCTGGATGAAAGAGGATCCTTGTTTATCTACTCTACTGGATGAGCAGGGAGTATTCCTGCCGGCCGCTGTTGCTACCAGTGACTACCACTGGATGCCGGCTGGTCTTGCTCATGAAGAAAGCCTGCTAACACACTGGTTGCACCACTGGCGTCAGCAATGGCCCAGGCAAGCGGCTTTTACAACAGGGATGAAGTTTGTTGCGGCGCTTTACCGCAGGCAGATTGAGGCCTTGTCCGACGATCCTCTTTCCAGTGGGCATCAACGGCAATTAATGACGCTGAAGCTCAGCGGAGCTTTCAGGCGCTACAGCTTCCAGCCGGCGGCCGTGTGTGCTCATCTGGGGCTGGTAGCACTGGATGTGGAAAAACTGCGCGGTGATTTGGTGCGGCGCATCTGGTTTCCCGATTCAGGCAAGTTGTACGTATGAGTATACGTCCGCAAGTCACCCGCTGGTTCGAAATGCTGGTTTCACATGAGCATCTCGGTCTTGCCCTGGAGGCACTGGCTGAAACCGGTGCGGTGCAACTGGAAATAACGGATGACATTGCCCATCAGCTCGATTTACACGATCTGCGCCAACGTTTGCGCAAGATTGATGGTCTACGCAAACGCTATCATCGCTACTGGCCGGAAGTTCTGGAGTATTCAGTCCATCGGTTACAGAGTCCGGCCAGGATGCTGGATCGGGTGATTGCCTCCCTGCACGCCTGGGAGGCGGATACTGCCGAATTGACGCTGCGTCTGGAGGGACTGCAAACACAACAAAGAGAACTGCAGTTGTTGCACACAGCCATGCAAAAGTTAGGCGCACTTACCTGGGCGGCAGAGCTATTGAATATGGACAGTGCGGTGATTGCCAGTCGTTTGTTTTTATTGACGGCGGAAGCCGGGGGTGTGGTGCTTCCGCTTGATGTGTTGCAACTGCGCATCCCTCAGGATGGACATGAGCTATTATTGCTTGTCACTAGCCGGTCTGAGATTTCCACAGCCACAGCCGAATTGCTGGCGAAAAAATGCCGAAGGGTGCAGATTCCTCCATGGTTTATGCATCGTCCTGGAGATCCACTACAACAGTTGGAAGAAGGCTTGCAAGATGGCTTGCGACAGTTGCAGGGGGTGCAGCAGCAAATCGAGCAGATGGCTGAAAAACACAATCTGACACAACAGCTGGGCGATATTGAACACCTCAATTGGTTGCTGCAACAACTCAGCCATCTTCCGGTGTCACAAAATTTTGCCTGGATCACCGGCTGGAGCAGCGATCAGAAGGGTGCGCTTCTGCGACAGGCGCTGTATCAGGTAGAGGCTGACGCCATACTGGATTATCCCTCTCCTCCGGTCGGGCGCATAGCACCGGTAGTGATGCATAATTCGCCCTGGGTGCGACCGTTCGAGATATTCGCGCGCATGCTGGGTATGCCGTCAGCCAGCGAGGCCGACCCCAGCAGTCTGTTGGCGATCATGGTGCCCTTGCTGTTCGGCTATATGTTCGCTGATGTGGGGCATGGATTGGTGCTGTTTGCGGTAGCCATGCGGTTGCATCGACGCTGGCCGATATTGCGTATTCTGATACCGTGCGGGCTGTCAGCCATGTTGTTTGGTTTTGTATTTGGCAGCCTGTTCGGGCTTGAAGGACTGATTCCGGCTTTGTGGCTGCATCCGATGGATGCCCCTTTGCCGGTGCTGGCGACGCCTTTGATAGCGGGCGTTTTGATTCTGTTGACGGGGCTTGTTTTGAATGCATTTGAAGCCTTTTGGCGTGCTGAGTTCAGTCGTTGGTTGCAGACTGATGCAGCCTTGCTGATGGTTTATGTGGGTACTATCAGTAGCCTGTGGCTAGTACAGAATCTGCTGTTGGCGGGCGTCGGTGCCATATGGTATTTGTTGGGGGCATACCGGATGGGTAGCGGCAAGCCTGTGGTGCGTTTCTTTGCCGGCCTGGGTGCGCTTATTGAATCAAGCCTGCAGCTTCTGTTGAATACCTTGTCCTTTGTCAGAGTCGGTGCTTTTGCGCTGGCGCATGCCGGGCTGTCGATGGCATTCAATGTTATGGCAGAGGCCAGTGACAGTCTGCTGATTGCTTTTGTCATATTACTTTTGGGCAATGTGATGGTATTGCTTCTGGAGGGACTGGTTGTCACCATTCAGACCACACGCCTGATTTTATTCAAGTTTTTTAGTAACTACTCAGCGTAAATAATAAAAAAAATTGCTTGACACGCTTTTGTCGCTATTTTGGGGTTTCCAACCAGCGTGGCTGGCGATAATAA
>JAHXHF010000051.1 GCA_025656895.1 gamma proteobacterium symbiont of Bathyaustriella thionipta | reverse complement strand
CTAGAAAAGGTCGAGGCATTGCTTCCCTGGAACATGAAGGAAGTATTATTCTGAAATGGGGTTAAGAGGGCTGATTCTTTGGCGCTTACTGATGAACCGGCAGGGCGTGATTGTGGCCTATTACACCGCCAAACATAAATCCGGTACGGGTAAAAATCTTTCTTACCGACATTATTTTCGTGCGGCCATTGCCGGCCAGAGTAATGTTTTTGCCGCCGTAGGAACCAACTCGGGAAAGCGCGGGTTGTATTTTGCGGCGCCTGTTTATGACAAACCGGCAACCAGTTCAGAAATTGTCGGGGTGGTTGTGATTAAGCGAAAACCGCTTTTTCTGGATAAAATCCTGCAGCAATGGCCGGACCCTGCGGTTTTACTGTCACCATCAGGCGTGGTTTATGCCAGCAATCGCCCATCCCTGTTGTACCGGGCCTCCGGAAAACTGGATGAAGCGTATATTGCGAAAATCAGGAGTATTAAACGCTTCGGCAAGATTTTTTTGCAGCAAGATCCTCAACCCCTGCACTGGCAGCTGCAGAAAGGCGAGGCCGAGTGGCAGGGTATCCATCATCTGCTGCGCACTGACAAAGTAAATTTTAATGACCCACTAGGCAGTTGGGAGCTGGTTTTATTACAGGATACTACCGGCTGGTTTCCTGTCCGGCAGCGCTGGATAGTGGCTGTTTTTACTTCACTGATTTTGTTGCTGCTGGGAATGGTTATTTTCGGCCATTTTCGTTCCCGCTACCAGCGCATGCTGGCCGATGAGAAAATTCTTTCTCTCAGCCAGGCCATTGAACAAAGCCCGGCAGCAGTGGCTATTCTGGATCATCATTATCGTGTGGAATACACCAACCGGCATTTTCTCGATCTTGAAAAAACCACACTCAGCCAATCCATGGGAAAACCGTTCAATGAAATCTGCGAGCTGAACCTGGAACAACAGGAAGCCGATCAGGTGTGGAAACAGCTGGCTGAAGGCAAGGCATGGAAAGGTGAAGTTGAGAAGACTTTAGCCGATGGTTTGTCACGCTGGGAAATGGTATCGCTGTTTCCAATACGGATAGCGGACGGTTCTATACACCATTATGTAATTACCAAGGAAGATATCAGCGCACAAAAAACCCTGCAGGCAGAACTGGTCGAGGCCAGGGATATTGCCGAATCCGCCAGTGAAGCCCGTTCCCGTTTCCTGGCCAATATGTCGCATGAAATACGTACGCCTCTGAATGGAATTATCGGTTTTACCGACCTGGCTCTGAAAGAGGCGCATACCACTCAGCTTAAAGATTTTCTCGGTAAGGTTAAAACTTCTGCCGACAGCCTGCTGCATTTGATTAATGACATTCTGGATTTTTCAAAAATTGAAGCCGGTAAACTGGATATCGAACATATCGAGTTTCAACTGCACTCGGTACTGGATGATGTGGGTGCCCTGTTTTCAGACCTGGCGGCCCGTCGGGGGCTGGAATTGCTGGTGCAATGTGACCCGCAAATAAAGGCTGGCTTGCGTGGTGATCCATTACGCTTAAGACAGATTCTGGTTAATTTACTCAGTAACGCCATCAAGTTCACCGCATCCGGTCGGGTGAGCGTGATCGTGCGCCTGGCTGAACGAAAAGAAACATCACAGTGTTTGCGATTTGAAGTCATTGATGAAGGCATTGGCATTACCGAGGAACAGCAGCAACGTTTGTTTGCCGCTTTCAGTCAGGCCGATGACAGTACCACGCGTCGCTTTGGTGGAACCGGTCTGGGGCTTTCCATCTGTAAGCAACTGGTCGAACTGATGCACGGACAGATAGGCGTCAACAGTCAACCCGGTGCTGGTTCCATTTTCTGGTTTGAACTGCCACTGGACGTTTTGCCGCAAGAAAAACAAATCAGCTGGGTATTGAGTGAGGATGCGACAGCCGCCTGTGTTCTGGTGCATGAGAGTGATGCGATGCGTCAGACTCTGCTGTCAGAATTGCTGGCAACACTGGGCTTACAATATGTGCATTTTGTTGCAAAGCCGGCAGAAATGGCCGGTCTGCTGGCGCAGTGCCGGCAACAGAAAAAATTACTGATTATAGGACGCTCTCATGAGCTGGATGCTTTGTTGCCGGCCATCAGTGAAATACGCAAGCTGCTGAATCCGGATCAATCGGTAAAATTCCTGTTATTACAGCACTATGCAGAACAGAATAAATCCGATGTGCGTTATCGCCAGGCTGATATCTGTGTTTATGAGCCCTTGTTGATTTCAGCCTTGCATCAGTCACTGATGCAACTGTTTGGGCTTGCGGATGAGCAAACAGAAGCAGTGACCACGGAAGAATGGGGCGATTATTCATCCTCATCTGTTTTGCTGGCGGAAGATAACCCCATCAATCAGGCACTGGCCCTGAACCTGTTGAAATCACTTTCTATTCAGGCCGATGTGGTTGAAAACGGTCGCCTGGCTGTCGAGGCCGTTGAGCAAAAACACTATGATCTGGTACTCATGGATATGCAAATGCCGGAACTGGATGGTTATCAGGCCAGTCGTGAAATTCGTCGCTTCAAATTGCCGATTGAGCCAGTCATCATCGCCATGACGGCACATGCCCTGCAGGGTGACCGGCAAAAATGTCTGGATGCGGGTATGAATGACTATCTTAGCAAACCCATAGACGGTCAGCAATTCAATGCCATGCTGGCAAAATGGCTGAAGCCTGCAAAGATATCCACGCATTCCGTAGAGAGCAATAATAACGGGGTTCAATTTCCTACCATTCTGCCGGGCTTTGATTTGGCGCAGGCTCGTGAACGATGTGTGGATGATGCCGGCTTGTTTTGCCGTCTGGTGAGCGAGTTTTCTATCAGTGGACTTGAAAACACACAAAGATTACTACAGGCACTGAAACAGGATGAGCGACAACAGTCTCTGGCTCTGGCACATGAAATTAAAGGTGTTGCCGGTAATCTGGCCGCGACTCAGCTTTACGCATTAGCCTCAGAAATGGAAACATCGCTGCGAAGCGGTCATTCGCAGCAGGGTTTACTGCCATTAGCGCAACAAATGCAATCTGAAATGGAACGGATTGTTGAGAGTGTCGAACAATTTATTGATTGTGATGCTGATCTTGAATCCATGGATGATGCGAGTCTGGTATTTCCTCTGGCTCCGGCTCTGCTGGTGGATTTTGCAGCACGCCTGGCAAGTGCCTGTGATGAAGGTGATATTACCGCTCTGGAGAGCCTGATTGCTGAATTGCCGCAGGATTCGGCTTTGTATCGCAAGCTGCGTGAGCTGCTTATGCGCTTTGATTTTTCCAGCATCACCGGGGTAGGTCGCAGCTTGCTGGCAAGCTGACACATGCGCGTGCGATTCTCTGTATTACAAGACTGGCTGGACTGGTTGGGCCGTATCAACCCGCAGGAAATCCGCCTTGGTCTGGAGCGTATTGCGGCTGTCTGGCAAGGTCTGCAAATGGAAAAATTCACTCAGCCTGTCATCATGCTGGCTGGAACCAATGGCAAGGGTTCATCGGTAGCTTATCTGGAAAGCATCTATCAGGCTGCCGGCTATCGCTGTGCTGTTTATACCTCACCGCATTTACTGCATTACAACGAGCGTATTCGTGTGGCCGGGCAAAATGCGGATGATGATCAGATTATGCGGGCATTTGCAGCCATTGATGAGGCTCGCGGTCGCATTCAACTGACTTATTTTGAATGTACCACTTTGGCGGCTTTTCTGATCTTTGCGGCATCAGAAGTGGATGTTCTGATTCTTGAAGTCGGTCTGGGCGGGCGTCTGGATGCGGTCAACCTGCTGGATGCAGACGTGGCGCTTATCACGCGCATTGGTATGGATCATACCGACTGGCTGGGCGATAGTATTGAAAAAATTGCCAAAGAAAAGGCCGGTATCCTGCGTACAAACAAGCCTTGCGTCTATTCTGCCAGTCCGATACCGCAAGCTTTGCTTAGTGCAGCCAAAGCAAAACAGGTGCCTTTGTACCCGTTGGGTGAGCAATTCCACTATTCACAGCAAAACAAAAACTGGGTTTGGCAAAGTACGACTCAAAATATTTCAGATTTACCGCCACTGTACGCGCCCGGAAAGCATCAATATGAGAATGCATCCGGTGTTTTAATGGTGCTGGAATTGTTGCAGGAAAAACTGCCGCTTACACCAGCGGCCTTGAAAAAAGGTCTGGCCCGGGCCCGTCAGGATGGGCGTTTTCAGCGTATTCAATGGCATTGTGAATGCTGGCTGGATGTGGCACATAATCTTGACGCGGTCTCTGTGCTGGCCGAAAATCTGCGCCAACAGCCCACTGAAGGTCAGCGCTGGGCCATTTTTTCAGCACTGAATGACAAAGATGCCGCTCAGATGACGGCTTTGCTCAATCATGAAACAGACCACTGGCTGCTGGTGGCCAGTCAGGGGGAGCGGGGTTGTGACCTGAAATCACTCACCGATAAAATCAGCCCTGTGTTGTCTGCTGCATCCCTGACTGGCATGGGTTCTGTATCAGAAGCACTGGATTGGCTGGCTGAACGGGTGCAGCCTGAGGATCGGGTGGTCTGTTTTGGCAGTTTCCAGGTGGTTGCTGCGGCACTGGACTATATACAGAAAATGTCACAAAAAGAGCTACTGACGCTGTGATCACAAGCGGCTCTTGATATACTGCACTCTATTCGCACTGATACGGAATTCCCGGTTTGGATAAACAACTGAAACAGCGATTGATTGGCGCCGCCGTCCTGATGTCGCTCATTGTCATTTTTGTACCCATGCTGGTCACAGCACCTCCCAAGGTCAATGATGACTTTAAGGATGATATTATCCCGCAACAGCCGCAGCATAGTCTGTCGCGGAATGTGCTGCCGGAAGCGAACGAACAGGTTCCGCAAGCAGCCTTTGTCAGTGAGGCCGTGGTGGTGGCGGAATCCAGCCGGACTTCTGCACAAGCCGAAGTTGATACTGAGGCAGAGACTGACAGCGAAGAACTCGTCCTGCCGTCTCCTTCAATTCAGCCGCAAGTAACAAAGCCGCCCGTGCATAAAGCAGCCGCAGCCAAAAAACCATTGCTGGCAAAGGATAAATCCCGAGCAAAATCCAAACCGGAGCCGGACAAAAAAACAGCTCAAGCGCCACAAGCCAAAAAACAACAAAAACCTTCCAAATCCACACGCGAAGGTCTGACGGCCTGGGTCATTCAGGTAGGAAGTTTCTCTACCCAGGAGAAAGCCGACAAGCTTAAGCAGAAAATTCATAAAGCGGGATTTCCGGTATTTGCCGAGCAATCCTGGGTTAAAAACAGAAATGTTTTCCGGGTAAGAATTGGCCCGGAACTGGATCGAAAACGCGCTGAAAAAATGCTTGCCGATCTGAAAAAAAAGCTCAAGATAAGCGGTATTATCGTTCGTTATCCCTAGCCTGGTTACAATCATGCTCAAACAGTCAATTCAATGAACAGGATTTTCTACCTGCACAAGCTGCTAACTCCATTCAACAGGGATAAGCCCGGCGTGTTCATCATGCCCCGGGTACAATATCCGGGCTAACATCAGTATGAATCAATTTCTCTGGATAGATTTTGTTATTATAGGCATTATCAGTGTGTCGGCACTGGTCAGTCTGATGCGGGGCTTTGTCCGTGAAGCTTTATCGCTGGCTGTCTGGGCACTGGCTATTGGACTGGGCTGGGTATTTTTTCGTGATGCTGCGGTGTATCTGGAACCCTGGATTAAAGTGCCCTCTATACGTTTAGGCGCGGCTTTCGCGCTGATTGTCATTGTCACCATGATCATGGGTGGCCTTGTTAATTACCTGATGGGTGAACTGGTAGACAAGACCGGCCTGAGTGGAACCGATCGTATTATCGGTATGTTGTTTGGTGCGGCACGGGGTATTTTGCTGGTGACCATCATGGTTTTGCTGGTTGGTAAAACCCCCTTG